>NZ_DDHH01000164.1:0-7918 GCF_002338015.1 Rhizobium sp. UBA1881 | reverse complement strand
CTTCGAATCCTTCATGCCGGCCAGATGCTGGATGGCGCCGGAGATGCCGCAGGCGATGTAGAGATCGGGCGCGACCACCTTGCCGGTCTGTCCGACCTGCCAGTCGTTCGGCGCGTAGCCGGCATCGACCGCGGCGCGCGAGGCACCGACGGCGGCACCGAGCTTGTCGGCAACCGGCAGGATGACTTCCTGGAACTTCTCGGACGAGCCGAGCGCGCGGCCGCCGGAGATGATGATCTTGGCCGATGTCAGTTCCGGACGGTCGGAGGAGGACAGCGCATCCTTGACGAAGGTGGAGAGACCCGGATCGGAGACGGCGGGGATCGCCTCGACCGAAGCCGAACCGCCCTCAGGGGCAGCGGCGAAGGACGCCGTACGCACGGTGATGACCTTCTTGGCGTCGGTCGACTGCACCGTCTGGATGGCGTTGCCGGCATAGATCGGGCGCTTGAAGGTGTCGGCCGAGACAACTTCGATGATCTCGGAGACCTGGGCGACGTCGAGCAGGGCTGCGACGCGCGGCAGGACGTTCTTGCCGACCGAGGTGGCGGCCGAGATGACGGTGTCGTAGCCGGCTGCCAGCGAAACGATCAGGTCGGCCAGCGGCTCGGCCAGATTGTTGGCGAGCTCGTCGCTTTCGGCGAGCAGGACCTTGGAGACGCCGGAGAGCTTGGCGGCAGCATCGGCTGCGGGCTTGGCGCCCTTGCCGGCGACGAGAACATGCACGTCGCCGCCGATTTTCGCGGCTGCCGCAAGCGTCTTGGCGGTCTGGTCGGAAAGGGTTGCGTTGTCGTGATCAGCCAGAAGAAGAATGGCCATGATATTATCTCCTTTCTCGAACCTTAGAGGACGCCAGCGGACTTGAGCTTTTCGACGAGCTCAGCGACAGATGCGACCTTGACGCCTGCCTTGCGGCCAGAGGGTTCCTCGGTCTTCAGCACCTTGAGCCTCAGTGCGGTGGAAACGCCAAAATCGGCGGGCGCCTTCTTGTCGAGCGGCTTCTTCTTCGCCTTCATGATGTTGGGCAGCGAAGCGTAGCGCGGCTCGTTGAGACGCAGGTCGGTGGTGACGACGGCGGGGAGCTTGACGTCGATCGTCTGCAGGCCGCCGTCGACTTCGCGGGTCACGGTTGCCTTGCCATCGCCGATCTCGATCTTCGAAGCGAAGGTGGCCTGAGCGGTGCCGAGCAGCGCCGCCAGCATCTGGCCGGTCTGGTTGCTGTCGTCATCGATCGCCTGCTTGCCGACGATGATGAGGCCCGGCTGTTCGGCGTCGGCGACGCCCTTCAGGATCTTGGCGACAGCGAGCGGCTCGACGGCATCGTCGGTCTCGACGAGAATGGCGCGGTCGGCACCCATGGCGAGCGCGGTGCGCAGCGTCTCTTCAGCCTTGGCCGGACCAATCGAGACCACGATCACTTCCTCGGCCTTGCCGGCTTCCTTCAGGCGAAGCGCCTCTTCCACCGAGATTTCGTCGAAGGGGTTCATCGACATCTTGATGTTGGCCAGTTCGACGCCCGTGCCATCCGGCTTCACGCGGATCTTCACGTTGTAATCAACCACCCGCTTTACTGGGACGAGAATCTTCATGTGGTCCTTCCTTCAACTCTTTCGCCAAGAAAATGCGCGTTTCCGCGCTGCTCCGATTGTCGAATGGCGACATGGATACGCGTTTTTCCTCCAAAGACAACGCTTCCATGACGCAGACAGGCAAATTCCATGGGGATTATATTACCTTTACGTTCACGTCAATATTTTCGGCTTCATTTGTCCCAGGGCAAGCGCGGGCGGGGTGGCTGGCCCGGGACGGTGATCATGGCGGGATTGGGGGTCGGGCGGTCGCGCACGGCCTTGGGTGTCACCACCTTGCTGTCGAAGAGCGGCACCCCGCGACGGCGCATGACGAGCACCAGCAGAGCGCCCGCGATAATGCCGCCGACATGGGCGCCCCAGGAGACGTTGCCGTCAGGCTCGAGCGCCAACATGACGAATTGCTGGCCGGTCCAGAGGATCAGCGGCACGAAGGCGGGGAGCGGCAGCGGCACGCGCATGAAGACCAGCACCCAGACCTTCACGCGCGGGTGCAGCATCAGATAGGCGGCGACGACACCGGAGATGGCGCCGGACGCGCCGATCAGCGGCGCCTGCGAGGTCATGCCGATCAGGCCGTGCACCAGCGCGCCGGAGATGGCGCAAAGGAGATAGAAGGCGAGGAAGCGCAGATGGCCCATCGCATCCTCGACATTGTCGCCGAAGACCCAGAGGAACAGCATGTTGGAGGCAAGGTGCCAGAAGCCGGAATGGACGAAGGCGTAGCTGACATAGGTCAGCGGCTCGGGCGTGATCGCGAGCGCCGGTTCGAGATGGGCGTAGTGGAAGGCGACGGCCGGGATATAGCCAAGGCCGACGAAGGCCGCTTGTGCTACCGATTCCGTGGCGATGACGCCGGTAAACAGCCAGACGACGATGTTGACCGCGATCAGCCCCATCGTCACCCATTGCAGCTTGATATGCTTCAGCGTGTTGGCATCGTGCAGCGGTATGAACATATGGGCCGGCGGTCCAGTTGCTTGATATCGGTCAAGCCTAGCGGTTTTTTCCGGGAACCCAAAGCACATCCGCGTGGCCGCGATCATTGGCATGGCGGGCGGCGACGAAGAGGAAATCGGAGAGGCGGTTCACGTATTTCAACGCGGCGGCGCTGACGATCTCGCCTTCGCTGCGCGACAGCGTCACCATCAGCCGTTCGGCACGGCGGGTGATGGTGCGCGCCAGATGCAGGTGGGCTGCGGCGGAGTGGCCGCCCGGCAGCACGAAGGATTTCAGCGGCTGCAGATCGGCATTCAGCTTGTCGATGTCGTTTTCGATGCGCGTCACCTGACTTTCGACGATGCGCAGCGGCTCGTATTCCGGCGGCGTGCCGGTGTCGGGCGTGGCGAGATCGGCGCCGAGATCGAAGAGATCGTTCTGGATGGACATCAGCATCGCATCGAGTTCGGGCATGCCCTGCATGTGAAGCCTGGCGATGCCGATCGCCGAATTGGCCTCGTCGATGGTGCCGAAGGCCTCGACGCGCAGGTCGTCCTTCAGCCGGCGCGGGCCGGCGACCAGCCCGGTCGTGCCGTCGTCGCCCGTCTTGGTGTAGATCTTGTTGAGCTTGACCATGGCTGTCTCTCCTACGCGTCTATTAGCTGGGGCGACCGCCGCCGGTCAGCCAAAGCGTCAGCATGATCAGGAGCACGGCGACGGCCTGCAGGAGCACGCGCAGCTGCATCAGCTTGTTGGACAGGTTGGCGTCGCCGCCCTTCATCATGTTGAACAGGCCACGGATCAGAACGATGGCCACAAGGCCCATCACGATGATGGCGAGAACGTAGACGACAGTAGACATTGGGTTTCCTCCTCCTCAATCGAACCTGCGCAGCAGCCGGTAGAAGAGGTCCGCGGGCAAGAGCTTTTTCAAGAACATGCCCTGCTTGGCCGGCCGCGTCACTGGGTAATGTGGTCGCGGGCGCGGGGCGTTCAATGCGTGCTTCAAGACATCATAGACGGCCTCGGGGCCGAGCTTGTGGCGGTTGGCCGGGCCGGAGCCATCGAGCCTTGCCAGCTGGCGGCGATAATCTACCGCATGCGCCGAGCCTCTGACATCGATATGCTCGTTGATTTTCGCGAGCGAATTGGCGACGAAGCGCGAGGCGATCGGGCCGGGCTCGATCAGGCTGACATGGATGCCGCTGCCTTCGAGCTCCATGCGGAGCGTGATGCTCAGCCCCTCGAGCGCGAATTTCGAGGCGGTATAGGCGCCGCGATAGCGGTAGGGCACGACGCCCAGAATCGACGAGCACTGGACGATACGGCCGCGGCCGCGCTTGCGCATCAGCGGAATGATCTGCCGCGTCAGCTCGTGCCAACCGAAGAAGTTGGTCTCGAACTGTTCGCGCAACACGTCCGTCGTCAGGTCCTCGACAGCGCCCGGCTGGCCATAGGCGCCGTTGTTGAAGAGCGCGTCTATGCGTCCGCCGCTGAGCTCCGTGACCTCGCGGACGAAGTCGGTGATCGAATCGGTGCTGGTGTAATCCATGCGGAAGGCTTCGATGCCGTCGGCCTGAAGCGGCGCCAGATCGTCGAACTTTCTGACGGTCGCGAGGACGCGCCAGCCGTCGGCCTTCAACGCACGGGCACAATAAGCACCGATCCCGGACGAACATCCGGTAATGATGATAGTGCGTTGATCCGACATGGAATGATTCCTGTACAAACTAGGACTCGTTTCCCATATTCGATCGGGCGACACAATGAGGAATGCCGGGAGCCGGAATGCTGAAACTTTTTCGCATCTTGTATGATGTGCTTTACGATGCGATCTGGCATTTCCTTGAAGATGACGGCTTCGCCATGGCAAGCCATGTGGCACTTTCCACGCTTCTCGCTGTCTTCCCATTCCTGATTTTCGGCACCGCGCTTGCCAATTTCCTCGGCGCAGACCAGTTCTCGATGACGGCCGTGCATCTCGTCTTCGACACGTGGCCGGAGGCGATCGCCAAGCCGCTCGCCGACCAGGTTCTCCTGGTCCTGACCGTGCCGCGCGGCGGGCTGTTGACGATCTCGGTGCTGGCGGCCGCCTACTTCGCCTCCAACGGCGTCGAGGCGCTGCGCATATCGCTCAACCGCGCTTACCGCGTGCAGGAAACGCGGCCGTGGTACTTCACCCGTCTCGCCAGCCTCGGCTTCGTGATGATCGCGGTGACGATCTTCGCGGCGATCAGCATCCTGCTCGTGGCTGTGCCGCTGGCGCTCGATTATGCCCGGCAGTGGTTTCCGCTGTTTGCCGACACGCTCGACATCGTCTTCAACTGGCGTATCTACGGCACGCTGTTCGTGCTGACGGTCGGTCTGCTGGTCGTGCATCTGTGGCTTCCGGCCGGACGGCGGCGGGTGTTCGATGTCGTGCCGGGCGTGCTTCTGACGCTGATCCTGTGGTTCATCGGCGCGCTGATCTTCGCCTATTATCTCGCGACCTTCGCCAACTACGCCGCCACCTATGCGGGCCTCGCATCGGTGATGATCGTGCTGATCTTTCTCTACATGATCGGGGTGATTTTCATCATCGGCGCCGAGCTTAACGCCGCACTCCTGAAATTCCGGGTGCGGGCGATCTTCTCGCACAATTTCCTGAGCGGCCAGGGCCAGAAGCCGTCAAAGCCCGACGAGGTGGCGAATATCGTGCGCCGGGACGCCTCGGGCTCGTAGCTCCGAGAGGCCGGTATCGCCGCTGCTTTTCGAGAGCTTTCGGCCGGTCGTGTCGGTGACGAGACGATGGTGGTGATAGGTGGGTGCGGGAAGATCAAGCAGCGTCTGCAGGACGCGATGCACCGAGGTCGCGTGGAAGAGATCGAGACCGCGCACGACATGGGTGACGCCCTGTAGCGCGTCGTCGACGACGACGGAAAGATGATAGCTCGACGGCGCGTCCGAGCGCGACAGCACGACATCGCCCCAGGATGAAGGGTCGGCGGCGATCGCGCTTTGTTCGGCGTCGCCGGTCTCCTGCCAGGAGAGCTGTTCGCCGACCGTCTCCAGCGCCTTTGCCATGTCCAGCCGCCAGGCGTGTTTCAGGCCGGAGGACAGCATCGCTTGCCGCTCGCCTGAGGGGCGGTCGCGATCGTCAGTGGGGTAGAGCGGTGAGCCATCGGGATCGCGCGGCCATGCGATCCCTTTTGCCTCGGATGCCGCGACCTTGGCTTTGACCTCGCCGCGGGTGAGGAAGGCGGGGTAGGCGAGGCCGCGGTCGATCAGGTCAGTCAGAGACGCCTGATAGGCGTCGAAGTGCTCTGATTGCCGGCGCACCGGCTCTTCCCATTCGATACCGAGCCATTTGAGATCGGTATGGATGTCCGCTTCGAATTCGGGTGTGCAGCGGGTGAGATCTATGTCTTCGATGCGCAGCAGGAAGCGACCATCGGCGGCGTCGGCCATATCGCGGTTCAGGAAGGCCGAGAGCGCATGGCCGAGATGCAGCGGGCCGTTGGGGCTCGGGGCAAAACGGAAGACGGGCTTTTGACGGGGAATCGCGATCATGCTTTCTTCTGCCACGTATTTTGGAAGATCGCGAGGAAGCGTGCATATCATTCGCAACGACGGGGACGTGGCCAAGGGACTGGCCGAACTTATCATCATCGACCCGCGTCTCGTCTCGATCGCCGCCGATGCCGGTCCGCTGCCGCTGCGATTACGGGAGCCCGGCTTCGAGGGGCTGGCGCATATCATCGTGTCGCAGATGGTTTCGCGGGCGAGCGCCGAGGCGATCTGGCGGCGGATGCGGCCTGATGATGTCGTGTTGACGGCCGAGGCTTATGCCGGCCTGCATCCGGACGCATGGCGCGAGGTTGGCCTGTCGCGCGCCAAAGCGGAGACGCTGACACGGATCGCCGCGGCTGTCGCCTCCGGCGGGCTCGACCTGCAGGCTCTGTCCGGCCTGCCGCCGGAGGAGGCTTTGGCGGCGCTGACGGCGCTGAAGGGCGTCGGGCCATGGACGGCGGAGGTTTATCTGATGTTTTGCGGCGGTCATGCCGACGTCTTTCCATCCGGCGACGTGGCGCTGCAGAACGCGGTGGCGGCGGCCTTCGGTCTCGATCAGCGGCCGGGGGCGCGACAGCTGGCCACACTGGCGGCGGACTGGGCACCGTGGAGATCGGTGGCGGCGCGGCTTTTCTGGGCGTATTATGCAGCGAAACTGGGCCGCGGCCTGGTTCCGGTCGGCTGAACGGCAACACATACAAATGCCATTGTGTGGCTTGAATTTATTGGACTTCACAATGCCGTCACAACCGGCCTAATATAAGAGTGCAGATGCCGAATCGATCAGGAGAGTGCCTTGACGATTGCTGTTTCACCTCAGGCCCTGCCAGCGCTCGTTCTGAACGCTGACTATCGGCCGCTGAGTTATTATCCCTTGTCGCTCTGGTCCTGGCAGGACGCGATCAAGGCGGTCTTCCTTGACCGTGTGAATATCATCGCGGAATACGAACATTCGGTCTCCTCGCCGAGCTATTCGATGCGGCTTCCGAGCGTCGTGTGCCTGAAAACCTATGTGCAGCCTTCGCGCAATCCGGCTTTCACGCGCTTCAACGTGTTCCTTCGCGACAAGTTCGAGTGCCAGTATTGCGGCGATCATAACGACCTGACCTTCGATCACGTCATTCCGCGCGCCCATGGCGGCGAGACGACGTGGCAGAATGTCGTGGCGGCCTGCTCTCCCTGCAATCTCAGGAAGGGCAGCAAGCTCCCGAAGCAGGCAGGCATGTTCCCGCATCAGAAGCCCTACCAGCCGACCGTGCAGGACCTGCACAACAATGGCCGGCTCTTCCCGCCGAACTATCTGCACGATAGCTGGCTCGACTATCTCTACTGGGATAGCGAACTGCAGCCCTGATCGTTTGCGAGCAGGACCGCTTTACGCCTAACTGATCAGGCCGTCCTGGTCAGGCAGACTTGCGCACGCCGATAAAGGCGAAGGCGGCGAGGATCAGGCTTGCGATCACGTTCCAGCCAGCCATGGACAGGCCAGCGACGCGCAGTGCCGCTTCCGTGCAGGAGGGCCCCTTGATGGTGTTGAGTTCCGTCAGGAGATCGCCGGCGTTCTGCGTCATGCTGCTGGCGCTGGTCGAGCAGGCAGTGGGGCCAGCCCAGAAGTGCCATTCGACACCGGCGTGATAGACGCCCATGCCGGCGCCGACGATCATCAGCAGGCCACCAGCGAGCAGGAAGGTGCGGCCGATCCAGTTGGGCAGGCCGAGCGCCGATGTGATGGCGCCGATGATGACCAGCGGGATGCCGTAATAATAGGGCTGGCGCTGCATCAGGCAGAGCTCGCAGGGAATATAGCCGCCGATATACTGGAAGCCGAGCGCGGAGCCGAT
>NZ_DDHH01000066.1:9389-9697 GCF_002338015.1 Rhizobium sp. UBA1881 | reverse complement strand
CCAAGACGACGGCGCAGGAACTCGGCATCCCCGTCGTTCCGGGCTCCGACGGCGAAGTGAAGACCGAGGAAGAGGCCATCAAGACGGCCGCCGAAATCGGTTATCCAGTGCTGATCAAGGCAACCGCCGGTGGCGGCGGACGCGGCATGAAGGTCGCCAAGAGCGCTGACGACGTGATCGAGGCCTGGTCGACGGCCCGTACCGAAGCGGCTGCCGCTTTCGGCAACGAAGCCGTCTACATGGAAAAGTACCTCGGCAAGCCGCGGCACATCGAAATCCAGGTGTTCGGTGACGGCGAAGGCAATGCC
>NZ_DDHH01000066.1:0-9208 GCF_002338015.1 Rhizobium sp. UBA1881 | reverse complement strand
GGTGACGGCGAAGGCAATGCCATCCATCTCGGTGAACGCGACTGCTCGCTGCAGCGCCGCCACCAGAAGGTCTGGGAAGAAGCCAACTCGCCTGCCCTCAACGTCGAACAGCGCATGAAGATCGGCCAGGTCTGCGCCGACGCCATGAAGAAGCTGAAGTACCGCGGCGCCGGCACGATCGAGTTCCTCTACGAAAACGGCGAGTTCTATTTCATCGAAATGAACACCCGTCTTCAGGTCGAGCATCCGATCACCGAAGCGATCACCGGCATCGACCTCGTGCACGAGCAGATCCGCGTCGCCTCCGGCGGCGGCCTGTCCGTCACCCAGGATGAGATCCACTTCCATGGCCATGCCATCGAATGCCGCATCAACGCCGAGGACGCGCGCACCTTCGTGCCGTCGCCCGGCACGATCACGCATTTCCATGCACCTGGCGGTTTGGGCGTACGTATCGATTCGGGTGTCTATCAGGGCTACAAGATCCCGCCCTATTACGACAGCCTGATCGGCAAGCTGATCGTCCACGGCCGGACGCGCGTCGAGTGCATGATGCGCCTGCGTCGCGCGCTTGACGAGTTCGTGGTCGACGGCATCAAGACGACGCTGCCGCTCTTCCAGGATCTGGTCGACAATCAGGACATCGCCAACGGCGATTACGACATCCACTGGCTGGAAAACTATCTGGCCAGCAAGCCGGCTTAACCGCAATGGCAGGGTCGCGCAGGAAATCTCCAGGCATCACACCGGAAATTCTCCTGCGCGCCTATTCCATCGGCCTCTTCCCGATGGCCGAATCGGCTGACGACCCCGAGATCTTCTGGGTCGAGCCCGATCTTCGCGGCGTTCTGCCGCTCAATGATTTCCACGTTTCCAAAAGCCTCGCCAAGACCATCCGGCGCAAACCGTTCGAGATCCGCTTCGACCATGACTTCGAGGGTGTGATCGCGGCCTGCGCGGAGGAGACGTCGGGGCGCCCAAGCACCTGGATCAACCAGACGATCAGGTCGCTCTACGCATCGCTCTTTCGCACGGGACACGCCCATACCGTCGAGGCGTGGGATGGCGACCAGCTGGTGGGCGGGCTTTACGGCGTGTCTCTGGGTGCCGCCTTCTTCGGCGAGAGCATGTTCTCGCGGCGCACGGACGCCTCGAAGATCTGCCTCGTGCATCTGGTGGAGCGGCTGAAGGAGAAGGGTTTCGTGTTGCTCGACACCCAGTTCACCACCGAGCACCTGAAAACCTTCGGTGCCATCGACGTTCCGAAGGACGAGTACGAGCACATGCTCGCCACGGCGATGGCTTCGCCGCATCTGTCTTTTGCACAATAAAATACACGTTCACGTTGACGTTACTCCCAAGTCGCCTATTGTCGCGCCTTTGACGGGAGTATTGTTCATGAAGTTGAAAATTGCCGCACTGACGTCCCTCTTCGTTCTGGCAGCAACGCTGGCTCAGGCGAAGCCATATCAGGAGATGTTTCCGGGTGCGGATCGTTTCGGAGATGCCGACAAGGCTATCCTGGAAAAGATCGACTTTCAGCAAGGCGCGATCAAGATTCCCGGCGCGAACGCCACCCTCGATATTCCCGAGCAATTTTACTATCTCAGCCCGGCCGACGCACGCCGCGTGATCGTCGACATCTGGGGCAATCCGCCACAAGCGGGCGAAGGAACGATGGGGATGGTCTTCCCCGCTAAATACGCTCCTGTTGAGGGCGGATCATGGGGCTCTGTCGTCGAATACAGTGCTGACGGCTACGTCTCCGACGTGGATGCCGCATCCACCGACTACGACGAACTGCTCCAGAACATCAAGGACTCGATCGCGGAAACCAATCCGGAACGCGAGAAGCAGGGTTTCGAGAAGATCACGCTCGTCGGCTGGGCGTCGCCGCCGCACTATGACCAATCCGCGCATGCGCTGCACTGGGCGCGCGATCTCATCTTCGGCAACGACATGAGCCAAGCGCACACGCTGAACTATTCCGTGCGCGTCTTTGGGCGCGAAGGCGTCTTCATGTTCAATTTCGTGGCGGGAATGGACCAACTGAAGGAAATTCAGTCCGCCGTCCCCGACGTCCTGACCATGGTCAGGTTCGACAGCGGCAAGACCTACAAGGACTATGAAAGCGGAGACAAGCTGGCGGCCTACGGCATGGCAGGCATGATCGCGGCCGGAGCCGGCGCGAAGGTCGCGGCCAAAGTCGGACTGCTCGCAATGGCGGCCGTTTTCTTCAAGAAGGCCGGCGTGCTTGTTCTTGTTGCGGGAGCAGCGCTATTGCGGGCCCTAAAGGGACTGTTCTCCCGCAAGAAACCCTCGGCGTAATCGCAGAGGGTTAGTTCGTCTTGGCGTCGGGCGCAGGCACGTCCGACGTCGCCTTGCAGTCCTTCAGCCAGACGTCATAGATTGGGTGCTCGACGGCATTGAGGCCGGGGCTGTCGGCGAACATCCAGCCGGTGAAGATGCGGCGGATCTTGCGGTCCAGCGTGATCTCGTCGACTTCGACGAAACCGTCGATCTTCTGCACTTCGCTCTGGTCGCGCGAATAACAGGCCTTCGGCGTCACCTGCAGGGCGCCGAACTGGACCGTTTCGTTCACATACACGTCGAAGGTGGTGATGCGGCCGGTAATCTTGTCGAGGCCGGAAAAGACGGCGACAGGATTGTCGATGCGGGCGGCGAGAACCGTCTGCGGCAGGAAGGACAAGCCAAGCGCCAGGGCGATGCCGGCGGCACGCAGGACGGGGTTCCGCGTGAGAAGCTTCATATCTTTCCGTCTCCACCGCATTTCAAAAATAGAAGGCCGCAGTGTCTGCGGCCGTTCTGCGGGTATAGGTCAATTGTGGCCAAAAACCGGGCCGGACTGGCTGCTATATCAGCTGCCGGGCGTCCATGCGTCGTAGTCGCCGGTGACGCGCGGACGTTCGCCGGCAACGGCGAGCGAGCCCGGCGGACGGTAAGCCTGCGGCGAACCGGTCGGGTTGGCGCGGTGTCCCTTCTGCCATTCCTTGGCGACATAGGTCTCCTTGGACGGCGGTACGTCGGTGCGGTAGTGCATCCAGCCGTGCCAGCCCGGCGGGATCGCCGAAGCGTCCGCGTAGCCCTTGTAGATCACCCAACGGCGCGGAAGGCCGAAGGAGGTGGTGCCGCCTTCATAGTAGACGTTGCCCAATTCATCTTCGCCGACGCGCTTGCCGAAACGCCAGGTCGCGAAGCGGGTGCCGATCGTCTGACCGTTCCACCAGGTGAAGATTTGCAGGAGGAGAGTTTTCATGTCTTTTCCTTGTGCCTGCCTTGGGAGCAAGCGGGACCAGAATTCGATCCTTCGCTTATGCCGCCAGCGGCGCCTGTTGTCCAGTGATTCCGAAGGCAAAAGGGTTCATTTCAGCGCCATCTTGAAGCCGAGATGCGAGGGCTCGAAACCGAGCCGCTCATAGAAGCGATGGGCATCCTTGCGCTTGGCGTTGGAGATGAGCTGCACGCGCGGCAGACCACGCGCCCTCGCCTTTTCGATGCAGAATTCGATCATCCGGGCGCCGATGCCCTGGCCGCGCATGTCACTGCGCGTCTGTACGGCCTCGATGATCATGAAGGACGTTCCACGCCCGGTCAGCGTCGTGGTGATCGCGGTCTGGAAGGTGCCGACGACTTCGCTGGCCAGTTCGGCGACGAAGAGCGTCTGGTCGGGAGAGGCCGCGATGGTCTCGAAGGCGCGCTCGTAATCCGGCAACGCGTCTTCGGATTGGGTGTCGCCGTGCCCGCCGATATCATCGTCGGCGAACATGGCGATCAATGCCTTCAGATCGTCCAGGCGGGCTTCGCGAATGATGATCTCTTTGGCCATGGGATACGCTTCAATAGCTGGCGAGCGGTTTTTCGAGGATCAGCGCCGGTACTCCGGATTGGCCGGGGCCATTGTTTTCGCTCTGACCGACATCGGCGAAACCGAGCCGGTGGTAGAAGCTGATCGCCGCCTCGTTGCGCGGTTCTACCTCAAGCCGCATGATCTCGGCTGCTGGAAAGCATGTTTCGAGCTCGGCGAAGATATCGCGGCCGATACCCTCGCGCTGCAGCGAGGGGCGCACGTAGAGCAGATGCAGCATGACCGTCTTGGTCATCTCGCCGGACATCGCAGCATAGCCAACGCCGCCGATTTCCTTGCCGTCATCGGCCACCAGGAATTCGGCGTTCTTGTTTGCCATGCGCGTTTTCAACGCCGCGGGCGAGAAGAGCGTCGCAACCAGCTCATCAACCTTCGGCGCGCCAAGCAGCGTGTCGTAGGTCGCATGGAAGGTTTCGACCAGGAGAGCGCGAACCTTGTCGAGATCGCGCTCGCTGGCGGTGCGGACGAAGTAGACCATTTTGTTCCTTCCGGCATCGGCTATCCGAAAACCGCTTCACACTTTTCGGCGATGCCGGATGACCTATTCCTCGACGATGCCGAGCTTGGCCTTGACCAGAGCCTGGACGGCCTGCGGGTTGGCCTTGCCGCCGGTCGACTTCATCACCTGGCCGACGAACCAGCCGGCGAGAGCGGGCTTGGCCTGAACCTTGGCGACCTGATCCGGGTTGGCGGCGATGATCTCGTCCACGGCCTTTTCGATGGCACCGGTGTCGGTGACCTGCTTCATGCCGCGGCTTTCGACGATCTCGGCCGGGTCGCCGCCTTCGCTCAGAACGATTTCGAAGACGTCCTTGGCGATCTTGCCGGAGATGGTCTCGGCCTTGATGAGGTCGATGATCGAACCGAGCTGAGCGGCAGAAACCGGAGTCGATTCAATATCCTTGCCGAGTTTGTTCAAGGCGCCCAAGAGGTCGTTGATGACCCAGTTGGCCGCCATCTTGCCATCGCGACCTTCGGCAACGGCCTCGAAATAATCGGCGATCGCTTTCTCCGACACGAGCACGGAGGCGTCGTAGATCGACAGACCGAGTTCGCGCACGAAGCGCTCCTTCTTGTCGTCAGGCAGCTCGGGCAGATCGGCTGCGAGTGCCGTGACATAGGCGTCATCGAATTCGAGCGGCAGCAGGTCGGGATCCGGGAAGTAGCGATAATCGTGCGCGTCTTCCTTGGAGCGCATCGAGCGCGTCTCGCCCTTGCCGGCGTCGAACAGGCGGGTTTCCTGGTCGATCACGCCGCCGTCCTCGAGGATGGCGATCTGGCGGCGGGCTTCGTATTCGATCGCCTGGCCGATGAAGCGGATGGAGTTGACGTTCTTGATCTCGCAACGGGTGCCGAAGCCTTCGCCCGGGCGGCGCACGGAGACGTTGACGTCGGCGCGCATGGAGCCTTCGTCCATATTGCCATCGCAGGTGCCAAGGTAGCGCACGATCGAACGCAGCTTGGTCATGTAGGCCTTGGCCTCATCCGACGAGCGCATGTCCGGCTTGGAGACGATTTCCATCAGGGCGACGCCCGAACGGTTGAGGTCGACATAGGACATGGTGGCGTGCTGGTCGTGCAGCGACTTGCCGGCGTCCTGTTCCAGGTGCAGGCGCTCGATGCCGATCTCGATATCCTCGAACTGGCCCTGACGATCCGGGCCGAGCGAGATCACGATCTGGCCCTCGCCGACGATCGGATCCTTGAACTGCGAGATCTGATAGCCCTGCGGCAGGTCGGGATAGAAGTAGTTCTTCCGGTCGAAAATCGAACGCTTGTTGATCTGCGCCTTCAAGCCGAGACCGGTGCGAACCGCCTGTGCGACGCATTCCTCGTTGATCACAGGCAGCATGCCGGGCATGGCGGCATCGACCAACGAGACGTTGGAATTCTGCGGCTTGCCGAACTCGGTCGACGCGCCGGAGAACAGCTTCGAATTGGACAGCACCTGCGCATGGACTTCCATGCCGATGATGACTTCCCAATCGCCGGTGGCGCCGGGAATGAAGCGTTTCGGATCAGGCGTGCGAACGTCGACAAGGGTCATGGAAATGCTCTTTTGAGGCTATCTTATTCAACTGGTGAGGTAACGGAAATGGCTTGCCGGTGCAAGGCTTTCGGCATGGTCCCGGGCATTGCGACCCGGACAGCCGGCATTTTTCGGTTGTTAACGGGCCGCCGCTAAACTTCACCAATGCTTCTCACCGACATCGCCAAAATCATCGGACTGTTCACAGCCTGGAACGGGCTGGTGTTTACAATCTACTTCGTCGACAAGCAGGCCGCGCGCTATGGCCAGTGGCGCATCAGCGAAAAGACCCTCCTGACGCTTGCCTTCCTCGCCGGCAGCCCCGGTGCGGTGAGCGCCCAGCAGCTGCTGCGCCACAAGACGCGCAAGGAGCCGTTTCGCTCGGAGCTGATGGCGATCTGCGGCTTTCACGTGCTTGCAGTGGTCGCGCTCATCTCCGGCATCACAGCCAAGATGCTTGGACTGATCTAGAAAGCGCCGTAAGGCCCCTCGCCCTGCGACGACACCGGTTTCGATAGCCCCACCGAGGGGACGTCCCTGTCGAGCTTGGGATTGTAGGCGACCGACAACCAGTGAATGGCGTAGCCGTTCTTCTTGAAGAAGGTGATCGCCTCGTTGTTCTCGGCGTGCGTCTGCATCATCACGCTGTCGAGCCCCTGCTCCGCCACTTCCTTCTCGATCGACTGCAGCAGAGCCGAGCCAAGGCCATGACCGGTGAAAGACGGATCGATCCAGAAGTCGGAGATCGTTTCGTCGAGATTTTCGCGCGCCGCCCATCCGGCCGTGTGGCCGTTCCATTCGATGACGGTGATGGTCAGCCAGCGAGTCTCGGCGAAATTCATGAAGGCGCTGCGGGCAGCCGACGCCATCGCATCCGCCTCGCCGATCGGCGCCATGGCCTTCTGCCAGGCGCGCAGGCCGATCTCGCTCAGGGCCTCGGCCTCTCCCTCATGTGCATTGCGAATCGTGATCAATCAAAACCTCCGAAACACCGAGGAAATTAAACCACCGAATCGAGCCATATCAAAGCCTTCCGTAATGTCAGGCGAAGTTTATCCCGCATTGCGAAAGAGGGAGCTCGCTTGGCGCCGACCTTGACGCCGACGGGGCCGAAGCCTATCAAACCCTCATGTTGAGCTCGCAATCAGAGACCCGGTAAAGGCCCTGCCCGCAAGTTTTCTTGCGCGCATGGGCCCGACGAGAACGAAGCCCTGACGTCCCATCCGGACGCCAGATCGTTTTTGTGCGCCTTAAACGGCGCGGGACCGGATCAACATCTCCATGGATATTTCACGCGCGGAACAGCGCATCCTGCACTTGCTGGCCCAAGGCGGCCGCATCGAAATCGAACGCGACGACAAAAAGAAGATCGAGGCCGTCAACTGCCTTACCCGCGACGGCTGGCTCTACCCCGGCTTCGACCTCGAGCTCTTTCGAAAGCTCAAACGGCTGAAGGCGATCAGGTCGCAGACCGGACAGCCATACCGGATCACCGAACGAGGGCTGCGGCTGGTGCGCTCGCAGCTGGATAACCGATGACAGGGAAACGGCGCCGCTCGGGTGGCGCCGTTTTCACTTGGCCAGCAACGCCGCACGCATGGCGGCCCACTCTTCGCCAAACGAACCAGTCGCAACCGGCTTGCCAGCCAATCGATACCAATAACCGGCATTCCACTCATCGCCTTCGATGCGGTGGCAGAGCGCGTGACCCCAATTGAAAGGCTGTTCGCCTTCGTGGGCCTGGCAGATGTCATGCACGGCCTTCCATTCGGCTCCCATCACGAAATCCGCGGCAGCCAGGCGGTCGAAAGCCTCGATGAGCGCTGCAATCTGCGATGCCATAGACCGTCTCCTGTCCTTGGGTGTTAAGGCAGCGCCTTCTCCATATGCACCTTTTCGAGATCGATCCCCATACTCTTGGAAAACTCGATCCCGCGCCAGACGATAGCAAAACCACAGCGTTCATACAGCCGGATCGCGCCGGTGTTGCTGGCATGGGTACCGATGCGGGCCAATGGATAGCCGTCTGCCGAGATGAGGTTGAGGATGTGGAGGACCAGCGCTCGGCCAATGCCCCTGCTCTGATGACCCGGATGCACCCAAAGGTCCGACACGTAATCGCGCGCGCCATCCCGCGCCGTCCAGCCGGCGACTACGCCATCGAGTTCGGCAACGTGCACGTCACCGGATGTGCTCTCTGCGAAGATCGAAAATTCGTGCCGGACGCGTTCGGCAATCTCAGGGGCGAGATCATGGCCCTTGAAGGCGTCGCTGGATTTCCAGGCCGCAAAACCGACTTCGCCGACCAGCATGTGGTCGGCGATCGTCATGTCTCTGACGTTCAGTCCGCTTACCACCACTTGGCGGGGGTGAAGCGGCCGGCGGCCTGTTCGATGACGTGGGCCGTCTTGAAGAGGGTTTCTTCCTCGAACGGCTTGCCGATCAGTTGCAGGCCGAGCGGCAGGCCCTTGTGGTCGAGGCCGGCGGGAACCGCGATGCCGGGAAGGCCGGCCATGTTTACGGTGACGGTGAAGATGTCATTGAGGTACATCTTGACCGGATCGGATGCCAGGTCCTCGTCGGCGATGCCGAAGGCGGACGACGGGGTAGCGGGCGTCAGGATGGCGTCGACGCCGGCGTGGAAGGCAAGGTCGAAGTCGCGCTTGATCAGCGTGCGGACCTTCTGCGCCTGGATGTAATAGGCGTCGTAGTAACCGGCCGAGAGAACATAGGTGCCGATCATGATGCGGCGCTTGACTTCCTTGCCGAAGCCGGCGGCGCGGGTCTTCTCGTACATGTCGGCAATGTCCTTGCCGTCGAGGCGCAGGCCGTAGCGCACGCCGTCGTAGCGGGCGAGGTTCGAGGAAGCCTCGGCAGGCGCCACGATGTAATAGGCCGGCAGCGCGTACTTGGTGTGCGGCAGCGAGATGTTGACGATCTCGGCGCCGGCATCCTTCAGCCAGGCGATGCCCTGCTGCCAGAGCGTTTCGATTTCTTCCGGCATGCCGGCGACGCGGTATTCGTTCGGAATGCCGATCTTCATGCCCTTCAGCGACTGGCCGAGCACGGCTTCGTAATCGGGAACAGGCAGATCGACCGAGGTCGTGTCCTTGGCATCGACCGAGGCCATCGACTTCAACAAGATGGCGGCGTCGCGGACGTCGCGGGCGATCGGGCCGGCCTGGTCGAGCGACGAGGCGAAGGCAACCGTGCCCCAGCGCGAGCAGCGACCATAGGTCGGCTTGATGCCGACGGTGCCCGTGAAGGCGGCGGGCTGGCGGATCGAGCCGCCG
>NZ_DDHH01000149.1:0-3972 GCF_002338015.1 Rhizobium sp. UBA1881 | reverse complement strand
ACGTGCCCTGCTCGACCGCCTGTGTCGGCGCGGGGACAACCCCGGTTGCCTCCTCGGCCTTCGGCGCGGCAACGCGCGCCTTCGCCGTTCCGCCGGTCGTCAGCCACCAACGGGGATCGAATAAATCCGTCAACATGGAACGAGAAACCCACCGGTGCGCGCTGCGATACATGGATGCCCCTCTCGACTACTTGAATGGATTGCCGCTTCGAAGATCATATTCTTCAGTTAGCTTTAACTATATTCGAAAGTCGCGATAAACGGTGCTACCTACTTCGATCGAGTGGCAGACTAACCTTTTTGCTGGTGGATTTCTTCAAAACTAGATTTGACTTTTCCCAGGGGATCCAACCTGGTCAATCGGCCTCGGGCCTCCAGACGATGCCTCCGTCTTCCCGAGTCGCACGCAAGATATTGATAGGAAGTGGCTTTCTCGAGACCTTGCATGATGCGCGATCAGCGCAGCTCGTCATGGCGGCGGCTTCCTTCAGCACGCCTTGCGGCACGCCCACACCGCGAGCGACCAGACATCGAACAGCGACGACATTGAAGAGCCCGGGATACCATGAGAGCGCCGCGACGACCCTGAGCGCTTCTGACGACAGACGTGCGACGCGCCACTCATGAATTCAGGACATAGGCTCATCCGGAAATGAGCGCCTAATCGTCATGGACGGGTGAGCATATGTTTCCTTCAAACACACCGAGGTCCGGGATCGCGATGTCGCAAATGCCCGGAGCCTCAGCAGTCCAAACCATGAACCGCGAATATAGACCCATCCGGGACTGACGGCCTAATCCGACGCATGGCAGTCACCACATTCAAGGGTCATCGGCAGAGAGATAATGAGATGAAGAACATCGCCACAAGTGTCGCAATGACAGCGCTCGCAACGACCGTAACCGAGGCGCAGGAGCGCAAGCGCGTTGCCCCGTCGGCCGTCTATGAAGTCGCCCCGGGCTTGGGGCACTTCACGGACGACGTTCTTTTCGGCGAGGTCTGGGAGCGGGCCGAACTTGAGCTACGCGATCGCAGCCTCGTCACGGTCTCCGCGATCGTCTCGACCGGAAAGACGCCACAGCTCGGCGGACATGTGCGCCGGGCGCTGGACAACGGCGTCACGCCCGCCGAAATTGGGGAGCTGATAACCCATCTTGCCTTTTATTCCGGATGGCCCAACGCGGTCTCAGCCGTCATGGAAACCCAAAAAGTGTTCGAAGAACGAGGCGTAGCCCCGGTAGAAGACAGCGATGGCAAAAGGATCGAACTTGAGGCTGCTGCCGAAGCGATGCGCACCGCCGCTGTCAATGCCCATGTCTCCCCGACGGCACCGGCGCTTGCCGCTCTTACGAACCGCGTTTTGTTCGGTGATCTCTGGCAGAGGCCCGATCTCACCGCACGTGATCGCAGCCTCGTAACGATGGCAGCACTCATCGCCATGGGGCAAGCTGAACAACTCCCCTTCCACGCGAACCGCGCGATGGACAACGGATTGACCAAAGGTGAAGCCTCAGAGGTCGTCATGCACGTCGCTTTCTACGCCGGCTGGCCGAGAGCGATGTCGGCCGTGCCGGTTCTCAAGAGCGTTTTTGAGACACGCGAAGCCAAGTCGTTTGAGGTATCGACTGAGATCAAGGTCACTCCGGCCGGCCAGGACCGGGCGCGTGCACCGGAAGCATACTTCACAGGCGATGTCGAAACCTCCGGCTTTTACCGGAGTGACAGTCCGTCGACCGTCAGCGGCGCAACCGTGTCTTTTCCTGCGGGAGCGCGCACGGCGTGGCACACGCACCCGCTAGGCCAGACACTCTTCATCATCTCCGGAACGGGCTGGGTGCAGAAGGAGGGCGCGCCTGTTCAGACGGTCCGGCCAGGTGACGTCGTGTGGATACCAGCAATGATAAAGCACTGGCATGGCGCGTCGGCAGACGAAGCGATGAGCCACTTCGCTGTCGCAGAAGCGCAAAACGGCAGCGTGGTTACCTGGATGGAGAAGGTTTCCGACGAAGACTACTTTGCGGGCCGTCCCGGCGAATGACCACAGACCTCATGAGATTTCGAAGGTACAGACCTCTTTTTCGGTGCCTGACCACGCCGCACAGACAGCACTGAGCGAAGATCGGCTGGCGGAAGTTTTTGAACAATATAGGATAGAGCGTCGCCGACGCGTCCGCCGGCGATCGCACGGGTTTCAGAAACCAATGAACAGAGCCGTCTCAGCGTCAAATGATCTCGTTATTCGAACCGCGTCGCCGCTGGACGTCCAGGTTCTGGGCGCGTTTGGAACGCTTCTTGTAGCACTTCATCACAAGCTTGACCCTCAGCGCTTCATTGAAACAACCAGAACTACGCCAGCGAATTATACCGGTTTTCTGGAAAGGAAGATCAGCGATCCGAACGCAATGCTTTTTGTCGCCGAACAAGGCGGCATATTGCTGGGCTACGTCTATGGAGAAATGGAAGGTCATGACTACATGTCCTTGCGCGGTCCAGCAGGGGTCGTACACGATCTCTTCGTCGACGCCTCCCGTCGGCGCGAAGGTATCGGGCGTTTGCTCATCGTCACCATCTTGTCTGAAATCAAGGCGCGCGGCGCCCAACGCGTTGTCCTCTCCACGGCTCACCAAAACAAGACGGCACAACAATTATTCGCCGCTCTCGGATTCCGAGCAACTATGATCGAGATGACCCGCGAGCTTAAAGACTAGCCGAGCGCTTGGCAGGCCTCCCCTCAACCTGATCTCCAGGAAATGTTATGTCTACCCCTGAATTTACATCAGCGCCGAAACAAATCTCGGTCGGGATGACCTGGCTGTTTGCGATCGTCGGCGGTGCCGCAGTCGGCAACCTTTACTGGGCGCAGCCTCTGCTTGCCACGATCGCGAAATCGCTCGATGTGCCAATCGGTTCGGCCGGTGCCCTGGTGACGATGACGCAGATCGGATATGCGCTGGGTATCGTTATGATCGTGCCACTCGGTGACGTCGTGATCAGGCGCAGGCTCATTCCGCTCGTCATGTTCCTCTCGGCCCTGGCGCTGCTGGCAACCGCGCTGGCACCATCTTATACGATACTGCTGGCATCTCTTACCGCCGTCGGCCTGACAACGGTTGCGGGGCAATTGCTCATTCCGCTCGCAAGCGACCTTTCCAGCGCAGAGGAGCGTGGGCGAACGGTTGGAACGATCGTTGGTGGCATCTTGATTGGCATCCTGCTCTCACGCACGATCAGCGGCGTCATCGCGGACGCCTTCGGCTGGCGCGCCGTCTATTTTCTCGCCGCGGCGACAACCGTATCTTTCTCGGTTCTGCTGACGCGCGTGCTGCCGGCTGAAAGCAAAAGGCCGCCTATTGCTTACGGTCGGCTGCTTGCCTCGGTGCCTGCCGTCGTCCGCAAACACAGATCAGTGCAGGTCACTTTGGCCATCGGCACCATTGGCTTTTGCACATTCACCATGTTCTGGACAGGCCTCACGTTCCTGCTGAGTGCGCCGCCATTTTCCTACTCGCTCAGCCAGATCGGCGCCATGGGCATCGTCGGTTTGGCCGGTTCGCTTGCCGCGCGACGCGTCGGCTGGCTGCACGACAATGGCTATTCCGCAGCCGGCACAGGGGCTGCGCTTATATTGGCACTGGTCTCGCTCGGCATTGGCGCCACGGGGTCCACCAGCATTATACCGGTCGCCATCGCGGTGCTGCTCTTTGACGTCGCGATCCAGGGCAACAACGTTCTCAATCAGACCCGCCTTTTCTCGGTGGAGCCGCAAGCCCGCAGCCGCCTCAACACTGCTTTCGTATCGTGTAATTTCCTCGGCGGCGCGGTCGGCTCCCTGCTGGCCGGCTTTCTCTGGGAGTTTGCCGGCTGGATGGCCATCATGTCAGGCGCAATGGGCCTGATCTCATTGGCGTTCCTTCTGTGGGTGGCGCAGCGCCGGCATATCCAAGTCTCGCACGAAAGTAATAGATAGCTTT
>NZ_DDHH01000079.1:122253-143655 GCF_002338015.1 Rhizobium sp. UBA1881 | reverse complement strand
TCGCGGCGTGTATGTGGCGGGGGCGGGTTCGCGCTCGGGCGCCGGCTGGCGATTGCGCTGCTCGCGCACTCCGCTGCCGATCAGGCCTTCGATCCGTGCTTCCAATCCCTCGATCGTACGGTTCAGCGCGTCAAGCGACGCCCTGTCGGAAGGCCGGGGAGAATGTGATCGCGATCCGTTCATCTTCTTGCTCGCTTATCTGTTCGCACCCTCGTCAGGGCGGATCATTGGCTTTTCCGTCAGAGCCGCAACGAATGCGGATCAGAGAGCATCGTCCATGAGAGGGTAATCAACTAGGCTTTCCTCAAGCTGTACGTGTGGCGCGCATCCCATAAAACGCGAGACTTGAAAGAAGGAATGCAGGACACCAATGCTCAAACGTCACCTTTCACGGAACGTGGTAAACAACCCGTTAACTGGTGTGGCGATTTTTTAACTTTTGTGGCTGTCGAGGCGGATTTCGTGCCGAAATCGGCCTTCTAATGTACAAGCGGGTGCAGGCGGATAGCGCTGCTGCCGCGAGGTGCCTGCTGAGCGGCAGGAGGACGCGAAACGCTAGATCAGACGCGCCTTGATTGTGTTCATCACGAAGCTCGTCTCGATCGTGTCGACGCATTTCAGCCGCGCGATCTTCTCCTTGATGAAGCGCTCGTAATCGTCGAGCCCAGAGCTCATCACCTTCAGCACGTAATCGCGCGATCCGGTGACGAGATGACATTCCAACACCTCGTCCCACTCGCGCACGGCATTCTCGAACATCTGGATTTCGTCCTCGTGCTGCCGGCTGAGGCGGATCGAGGCCAGCGCCGTCATCGTCCAGCCGTTGACGGCGGGATCGATCAGCGCGGTGTATCCCTGGATAATCTCGGCCTCCTCCAGCCGCCGCAGGCGACGAAGGCAGGCGGAAGCGGAGAGGCCGACGCGTTCGGCGAGTTCGTTATTGGCAAGCCGAGCGTCGCCGGCCAGCTCTTTGAGAATCCGCCGGTCCATCTCATCCGCAACTTTCTGCACGAAATCTCCCCCGGTCTCGCATGATGTTGCTTCCAACATCGCAGCCGCGCTCCAAATAGCAATAACATAAAGCGCATTTCGAGATAATTTGCCGCCATCAATCCATCTTTGAAGCAGGAGACGACCATGACCGCGCCGCATCCCTCCAAGACCCATATCGGCAATCACGCCCTGCATCCCGAAACGCAGATGCTGAACTATGGCTACGATCCCGAACTGTCCGAGGGCGCGGTCAAGCCGCCGGTGTTCCTGACCTCGACTTTTGTGTTCAAGTCCGCCGAGGATGGCCGCGACTTCTTCGATTATGTCTCCGGCCGCCGCGAGCCGCCGGCAGGGCAGGGCGCCGGCCTCGTCTATTCGCGCTTCAATCATCCGAATAGCGAGATCGTCGAGGATCGCCTCGCCGTCTACGAGCGCACGGAAAGCTGCGCGCTGTTCTCGTCGGGCATGTCGGCCATCGCCACCACGCTGCTCGCCTTCGTGCGCCCGGGGGATGCCGTGCTGCACTCGCAGCCGCTTTATGGCGGCACGGAAACCCTCCTTGCCAAGACCTTCCTCAATCTCGGCGTCGCGGCCGTCGGTTTTGCCGATGGTGTCGACGAGAACTCGGTGCGCGCCGCCGCCGAACAGGCGATGGCCAAGGGCCGTGTGTCGATGATCCTCGTGGAAACGCCGGCCAACCCAACCAACAGCCTCGTCGATGTCGCGATGATGCGCCGCATCGCCGATGAGATCGGTGGGAAGCAGGGTCACACGCCGATCGTCGCCTGCGACAACACGCTGCTCGGTCCCGTCTTCCAGCGCCCGATCGAGCATGGCGCCGACATCTCGCTTTACTCGCTGACCAAATATGTGGGTGGGCACTCCGACCTCATCGCCGGCGCCGCTCTCGGCAGCAAGGCTGTGATGAAGCAGGTCAAGGCGCTGAGAGGCGCGATCGGCACGCAGCTCGATCCGCACTCCTGCTGGATGCTCGGCCGCTCGCTGGAAACGCTGCAGATCCGCATGGAGCGCGCCAACAACAATGCACTCGCAGTGGCCGACTTCCTGCGCGCGCATCCGAGGGTCAGGAAGATCCATTATCTTCCGTATCACGAGCCGTCATCGCCGCTCGGCCGCACCTTCGCCGCGCAGTGCACTGGCGCCGGATCGACCTTCTCCTTCGATATCGAAGGCGGCCAGCCGGCCTCGTTCAAATTCCTCAATGCGCTGCAGATCTTCAAGCTCGCCGTCAGCCTGGGCGGTACGGAATCGCTCGCCAGCCATCCCGCGACGATGACGCACTCCGGCGTTCCGGCCGATGTGCGTCAAAGGATCGGCGTTCTGGATTCCACCATCCGCCTGTCGATCGGCATCGAGCATCCAGACGATCTCATTGCCGATCTGACCCAGGCCCTGGACGCGGCCTGATCGCCGCGTGAGGGAAAGAGGTGGCGGCTCAGGCCGCCGCCGTCTCCCGGACATCGTCGAGCAGGAAGTGCACGACGACATATTTGGTGGTGAAGTGGCGTCCGCCCTCGGTGACGTTGTCGACCGAGCCGCCATCGGCGGGGTGCCAGGCGTGGTAATGCGGGTTGGTGGTGATCAGCGTCACCGCCTTGCCGAGGTTTCGGCCGTCGAGCCGGTAGCGTGCTTCCGCCAGCGGCCAGATGCGCTCGTAATCCTCCATAGGAATGCGGACTTTCAACGCGTGCCGGCTGATTGCCTCGCTGCGCGAGCCGTCCTCATGTTCTATCGCGGGAAGATCGAGTGTTACTTCTTCTGCGTTGTCCAGAACGAAGTTGAACTCTTCGGGCCACATCCGTCTCATGAAATCGCTCCTCCTAAGCTTTTTCGTCGGTTAGCCAACGAAGTTTAGCGCGTCTTCGGCAGGAAGCAAACGATACCTGCGGCGCGTCTCATAGACGGCCGGGAGAAGCCTGTTTCAGGAGTGGGCCGTCTTACTGCTGCCAGCGCACGGCGACATAGGTGCCATCAGCCTTACCGTCGCGTCCGTAGCTGATCTCGGCGCCGAGCGTCGTGCCCATGGCGTTGATGAGCCGCGTGCCCAGGCCGGTTCCCTTCGGGCCGACAGTGCGATCATAGCCGATCCCGTCGTCCTCGACCGAAAGCACCGCGAGGCCATCGTCGGTGGTTTCAAGCACGACGCGCACCTCGCCGGTGCCAGCCGTATAGGCGTATTTCGTCGCGTTGGTGACGAGCTCGATCAGGATGACACCGAGCGCCACCGCCTTGTCTGCCGTAGTCGAAATCCGACACAGCTGCGATTTCAGCGTGATGCCGCGGGCGATCGTGCTGCTGCCGTGCAGTTCGGCAAGCAACGGTCCGAGATAGACGTCGAGCTCGACCTCACCGATGATCTCCGAGGTGTAGAGGCTGCGGTGCACGCCGGCGATTGCCGTGATGCGGTTCTGCGTCTCGTTGAGCGCCGTCTTCGTCTCTTCGCTGCCGGCGATCTGCATCTGCATGCGGATCATTGCCGAGACCAGCGACAGGCTGTTGGCGATACGGTGGTTCATCTCCGCCAGCAGCAGTTCGGCCCGTTCCTTGGCAACGACGAGCTGCCGGTCGGCCTCTTCCTTCTCGCTGCGCAGCCGCGAATTTTCCATCGCCTGGTTGAGCGCGCTGATCAGAAGCGGAAAGAAGTCATCCGTCGCCGTCTTCACGACGTAGTCCGCCGCCCCGCCCTTCAGCGCCCGGATGGCGACGTCGGCGTCGCTCGATCCGGTGACGTAGAGCACCGGCGTCGGCTTGCCGATCTCGGCGATCGCCTCGAGAAAATTCAGGCCCGTCTGGTTCTCGAAATAGTGGTCGAGAACGACGGCCTCGAAGGTCTCGGCCGCGAAAAGCTCAAGCCCGATCTCGATGGACGGAGCATGGACGACCGTGAAATCACTGCGCGCAAGCACCCGCGTTGCGAGGCGGGCTAGGGCCGGATCATCATCGACATAAAGGATGCGCACAGATTTTGGCTACTCGTTAGGGGACTTGGATGACGGAGAAGAACAGGCCGAGATTGCGGATCGCGGTGGAGAAGCCGTCATAGTCCACCGGCTTGGTAATATAGACGTTGGCGCCCAGATCGTAGCACTTCTGGATCTCGCGCTCGTCGTCGGTCGTGGTCAGGACGACGACGGGCATGCGGCGCGTGTGTTCGTTGGTCTTGATCTTTTCCAGAATGTCGAGGCCGGACATGTCAGGCAAGTTGAGATCGAGCAGGATCAGCAGATAGCGATCCTTGCTGACCAAACCGTCGCGATCCGGTCCGAGAATGTAATCGAGCGCGCCCTTGCCGAGCGTGAACGGCACGATCTCGTTGTTGACGCCGGCGCGGCGCACGTTCTTTTCGATGAGACGGGCATGGCCCTCGTCATCTTCGATCATCACGATCGTGACTTCCTGACCGGTCGCTTTCATAGTTCCATACTCCGTACGATTTTCGTGAGGTCCGCGGGCAGCGTCAGAATGAACGTGCTGCCCTGTCCAAGTTCGGATTGGACCGTAATGTCTCCGCCCAAATTTCGGATTAACGAACGCACATGCGCAAGGCCGATACCTTCGCCGCGCTGATCCTGCTCGCCGGCCCGGCGAAACAGCTCGAAAACCCGTTCGAGATCGTTGCTGGCGATGCCGCGGCCATTGTCCTTGACATCGATCCTGACACGCCCGGGCCCATCGGGATAGGCGTCGACATCGATTTTAAGCGGCCGTCCCGGCATTTGATACTTCACCGCATTGTCGAACAGGTTGCCGAAGATCTGGTCCAGCGAGAAGCGGTCGTTGACGATGGCGCCGATGCGAACGCGCGTTTCGGTCGTCCCACCCGTTTCCACCAGCTGGTGGTGAACGTTGGCGGCGACCGTGTCGATCATCGCCTTGAGGTCGATTCTCTCGGGCTGCAGCTTGCGGCGTCCGTCGCGCGAGATCTTCAGGATCGCGTTGATCAGCGCGTCCATCTTGCGGGTCGACGAGCGGATGAAGCCGAGCGCTTCCGGCAGATCCTCCTCGACCGCCAGCCGCGCATCCTGGATATCCTGCTCGCTCAGCGTCTTGTTGTCGGCGAGCACATAGGTCGAGACCGACTTCATCGCCGTATCGAGCTCGCTGAGGAAGCCCATGATGTTGACCAGAGGCGCCCTCAGATCGTGGGTGACGATATAGGCGAAGCGCTGGATTTCCTGGTTGGCGCGCATCAGGTCTTCGGTGCGCTCGTTGACGCGCGCCTCAAGCCCGACATTGAGCACCTCGACTTCCTTGGTCGCGAGCGACAGGTCGCGCACGTGCTGGACGATGATCAGGATTGCCCCGCCCAGCACGACGAGGATCGCCAGCGCGCCGCCAATTGTCACCAGTTGCAGCGTGCTGGCCGCTGACAGCTGCTTTTCCACTAGCACCCGCAGGCGGTTGTCGGTCTGATCGAGGAAGTCGCCGATGATCGCGCGGATCTTGTCCATGTAGACGAGGCCGGCATCGTCGCGAACGATCGCCACCGCTTCCGCCGTCTTGCCCTCGCGTGTCAGCGCGACCGTCTTGGCGAGCTCGTTCATCTTCCCGTCGATCGCGGCGTTCAGCGCATCGAGCTGCATCGCATAGCTCGGCAGCGATTTGACGTTGTCGAGCAGCACTTGCCGGCGCTTCGGCAGGTTTTCCAGCGCGGACGTGTAGGGCGCGAGGTAAAGGACATCGTTCGCCAATAGATAGCCGCGCTGGCCCGTTTCCGCATCCTGCACGGTTGTCAGAACGCCGACGATGGCGCTGCGCACACGGCGCAGCGATGCCGTCTCGTCGGAATATTCGCGGTTCGCCTGGACAAGCCAGAGCGACGAGCCGACGATGCCGAACAGGATGAGGACACCTACGGCAAGCATGATCAGGCTGGAGCGGAAGAAGGCGGCTGTGGAGGTCATACGGCATCCGTTTGGATCAGATTTTAGACATGTACACACAGCTGTGTGCGAAAGATAGCACCCTTACAGTGTGTTCCTGCAGCGGCTCCCGTTGCGCACAGACCTAGTGCGGCGCCCTCTTGGCTCACAAATTTGCAATGCAATAAAATTTGACGTTTACGCAAACGTCAATATTTTGTAAGACACATGAATAGGCCGGTCCGCCCGGCTTACGAATTGGAGGAATTCGAACGATGCCAGTCTATAAGGCCCCGGTAAACGACACGCTTTTCGTGCTGAACGATGTGCTGGGTCTGGAGCGCTACAACAACCTGCCGGGCTTCGCCGACGCCACGCCTGATATGATCGAGGCGATCCTCGGCGAATCCGCCAAGGTGGCCGAGGAAGTGCTTTTCCCGCTCAACTATTCCGGCGACCAGGAAGGCTGCACGCGCAAGGAAGACGGCTCGGTTTCGACGCCAAAGGGCTTCAAGCAGGCCTATGACGCCTATTGCGAGGGCGGTTGGACGGGGCTTGCCGTGCCGGAGGAGTTCGGCGGCCAGGGACTGCCCTACACGCTGCACGCCGCCGTCGGCGAATACACCTCTGCCGCCAACATGTCGCTGATGATGTATCCGGGCCTGACCCAGGGCGCCATCGCCGCCATCATCGTTCACGGATCCGATGAGCAGAAGCAGACCTATCTGCCGAAGATGGTCTCCGGCGAATGGTCCGGCACAATGAACCTGACCGAGCCGCATTGCGGCACCGATCTCGGCCTGTTGCGCACCAAGGCGGTCCCGCAAGCCGATGGCAGCTACAAGATCTCCGGCCAGAAAATCTTCATCTCCGCCGGCGAACACGACATGTCCGGCAATATCGTCCACCTCGTTCTCGCCCGCATCGAAGGCGCGCCCGAGGGCACCAAGGGCATCTCGCTCTTCATCGTGCCGAAGTTCATGGTCGGTGCCGATGGCGCGGCCGGAGAGCGCAACGGCGTTTCCTGCGGCGCGCTCGAGCACAAGATGGGCATCCACGGCAACGCCACCTGCGTGATGAACTACGACGAGGCGACCGGCTTCCTGATCGGCGCCGAGAACAAGGGCTTGGCTGCCATGTTCGTGATGATGAACGAGGCCCGCCTCAGCGTCGGCCTGCAGGGGCTGGCGATTGCCGAGATCGCCTATCAGAACGCCGCCGAATATGCCCGCGAGCGCATCCAGGGTCGGGCGCTCTCTGGCGCGAAAGCGCCGGAGAAAAAGGCCGATCCGATCATCGTTCATCCCGATGTTCGCCGCGCGCTGATGACCGTCCGCTCGTTCAACGAAGCCGGCCGCGCCTTCCTGCTCTGGACCGCGCTGAAATCCGACATCGCCCACCGCGCGACCGACGAGAAGGAACGGCAAACCGCCGACGATATTCTTGGCCTCGTCACCCCGATCCTGAAGGGCGTGATGACCGACAAGGGCTTCGACCATGCGGTCCTGGCCCAGCAGGTCTTCGGCGGCCACGGCTATATCGAAGAGCAGGGCATGAGCCAGTATGTCCGCGATGCCCGTATCGCCATGATCTACGAAGGCGCCAACGGTATCCAGGCGCTCGATCTCGTCGGCCGCAAGCTCGGCCAGAACGGCGGCCGCGCAGTGATGGCGCTGTTCAAGGAGATCGGCGATTTCTGCGAGGAAAACCGCAGCGACGAGCAGATGTCCTTCTTCACCAAGAACCTGAAGAAGGGCTTGAACGACGTGCAGGCGTCGACCATGTGGTTCATGCAGCATGCAATGGCAAAGCCCGACAATGCCGGCGCCGGCTCGACCGACTACATGCATCTCTTCGGCCTCGTCATTCTAGGCTACATGTGGGCGAAGATGGCCAAGGCCGCAAACGACGGACTGGCCGCGGGAGAGACCGATCGCGAGGCTTTCCTGCGCAACAAGCTGATCACCGCCCGCTTCTTCATGGAGCGGATCATGCCGGAAACGACGCTGCGCAAGGCGCGCATCGAGACCGGCGCGGAAACGATGATGGCATTGAGCGCCGAGGCGTTTTGACCACTGCTTTCTCTTCTCCCCAACGGGGAGAAGATGTCCGAAAGGACAGATGAGGGGGCGCCGAGCGCCTTGGCTAGCCGATATGTTTCAGCCCGCAGCCCCCTCATCCGACCCCTTCGGGGCCACCTTCTCCCCGCTGGGGAGAAGGGAAGGTTGAGACAAACAATTCACGGCCTAACCGCCGCCAGGGAGACGAGACAGGATGACCGAAGTTTTCATTTACGATCACGTCCGCACGCCGCGCGGTCGCGGCAAGAAGGATGGCTCGCTGCACGAGGTGCCGTCGGTGCGCCTCGCGGCGAAAACGCTGGAAGCGCTGCGCGACCGCAACGGGCTGAACACCGAAACGGTCGATGACATCATCATGGGCTGCGTCGATCCCGTCATGGAAGCGGGCGCCGTCATCCCGCGTGGCGCGGCTTTCGAGGCGGGCTATTCCATCAAGGCGCCGGGCATGCAGATCTCCCGTTTCTGCGCGTCCGGCCTCGACGCGGTAAATTTCGCTGCCGCCAAGATCGCCCAGGGCGCCGATGACATCGTGATCGCCGGTGGCGTCGAGAGCATGTCGCGCGTCGGTCTCGGCATGTCCGGCGGCGCCTGGTTCATGGACCCGTCGGTCAATTTCCCTGCTTATTTCATGCCGCAGGGCGTCTCGGCCGATCTCATCGCCACCAAATATGGCTTCAGCCGCGACGACGTCGACGCCTATGCCGTCGAGAGCCAGAAGCGCGCTGCCAATTCCTGGGAGAAGGGCTACTTCAAGAATTCCGTCATCCCGGTGAAGGACCAGAACGGCCTCGTGATCCTCGACCGCGACGAGCACATGCGCCCCGGCACCGACATGCAGGCGCTGGCATCGCTCAACCCGTCCTTCCAGATGCCCGGCGAGATGGGCGGCTTCGAGGCCGTCGGCATCCAGGCGCATCCAGAGATCGAGCGGATCAACTACGTCCACCATGCCGGCAATTCGTCGGGCATCGTCGATGGCGCCGCCGCCGTGCTGCTCGGCTCGAAGGCGGGCGGCGGGAGCATGGGGCTGAAGCCGCGCGGCCGCATCAAGGCCTTCGCCAATATCGGCTCCGACCCGGCGCTGATGCTGACCGGCCCGGTTGACGTCACCGAAAAGCTCCTGAAGCGTTCGGGCATGACGCTCGCCGATATCGATCTCTTCGAGCTCAACGAAGCCTTCGCCGCTGTCGTGCTGCGCTACATGCAGGCCTTCGACATCAGCCACGACAAGATCAACGTCAACGGCGGCGCGATCGCCATGGGCCACCCGCTCGGTGCCACCGGCGCGATGATCCTGGGCACTGTGCTGGACGAGCTGGAGCGCCGCGATCTCAACACCGCGCTGGTGACACTCTGCATCGGCGCCGGCATGGGCACGGCGACTGTGATCGAACGCGTTTAAGGGAGAGAGACGATGAGCTACACCAATTTCACCGTCGAGACCGACGCCGATGGCATTGCCCTCGTCACCTGGGACATGCCCGGCAAGTCGATGAACGTCTTCACCTCTGAGGTGATGGACGAACTGAATGCGATCATCGACCAGACGGTGGCCGATAGCGCCGTTAAGGGCGTGGTCATCACCTCCGGCAAATCGAGCTTCTCCGGCGGCGCCGATCTCTCGATGATCAAGGCGATGTTCACCTTCTACAACGAGGAGAAGGTCAAGGACCCGTCGACCGCCGCGCAAAAGCTCTTCGATCTCGTCGGCCGCATGACCGGCCTGTTCCGCAAGCTGGAAACCTGTGGCAAGCCCTGGGTCTCGGCCATCAACGGAACCTGCATGGGCGGCGCGCTGGAGATGTCGCTTGCCTGCCATGGCCGCGTCGCCTCCAATGCCAAGTCGGTGAAGATCGCGCTGCCCGAGGTCAAGGTCGGCATCTTCCCGGGTGCCGGCGGCACGCAGCGTGTCGCGCGTCTGGCGGATGCGCAATCCGCCCTGCAGATGATGACGACCGGCCAGTCGCTGACGGCTTCGCGCGCCAAGGCGATGAACCTGATCCACCAGGTGGTCGAGCCGGATCAGCTGATCCCCTCAGCCAAGCAGATGATCAAGGACGGCCTGAAGCCGATCGCTCCCTGGGACGAAAAGGGCTTCAAGGCCCCCGGCGGCGGCATCTGGACACCGGCGGCAGCCCAGCTCTGGCCGGCCGCACCGGCGATCCTGCGTCGCGAAACCGCGGGCAACTATCCCGGCGCGCTCGCCATCCTGAAATCCGTCTATGAGGGCCTGCAGGTTCCCTTCGATACGGCGCTGAAGATCGAGCAGCGCTATTTCACTCAGGTGCTGCAGACCACCGAAGCATTCTCGATGATCCGTTCCCTCTTCATCTCCATGCAGGAGCTCGGCAAAGGGGCCCGCCGCCCCGCCGGCATCGCAAAAACGGAGCTGAAGAAGGTGGGTGTCGTCGGCGCCGGTTTCATGGGGGCGTCGATCGCCTACGTGACCGCCGCCGCCGGCATTCCCGTCACCCTCATCGACCGCGACATGGAAGCGGCGAACAAGGGCAAGTCCGTCTCCGAAGGCCTGGTGAAGGACTCGGTCGGTAAGGGCCGCCTGACGCAGGATGAGGGCGCGGCGCTTCTCGCGCGCATCACGCCGTCTGCCGATTATGCCGACCTCGCGGACGTCAATCTCGTCATCGAGGCGGTGTTCGAGGACCGCGACGTCAAGAAGGCGGTGATCGAGGCTGTCGAAGCCGTGCTGCCCGAAGGCGCGATCTTCGCCTCCAACACCTCGACGCTGCCGATCTCGGGCCTCGCGAAAAACTCGAAGCGGCCGGTCGATTTCATCGGTGTGCACTTCTTCTCGCCGGTTGAAAAGATGATGCTGACCGAAGTCATCCTCGGCAAGGAGACCGGCGACAAGGCGCTCGCCGTGGCCCTCGACTACGTCGCCGCCATCAAGAAGACGCCGATCGTTGTCAACGACACGCGCGGCTTCTTCGTCAACCGCTGCGTCTTTCGCTACATCCACGAAGCCTATGACATGCTGATCGAAGGCGTGCCGCCGGCGATGATCGAAAACGCCGCCAAGATGGCCGGCATGCCGGTTGGTCCGCTGTCGCTCAACGACGAGGTGGCGATCGATCTCAGTCAGAAGATCCTGAAGGCGACTGTTGCCGACCTCGGCGAAGCGGCCGTCGATCCGAGGCACCTGGCGCTGATCAACAAGATGGTCGACGAACTCGATCGCCGCGGCCGCAAGAACGGCAAGGGCTTCTACGATTATCCGGCCAAACCCGCGAAAAAGTCGCTCTGGCCGGAGCTGAAGACCTTCTATCCGCAGAAGAAGGCCGACGAGATCGATGTCGAGGTGCTGAAACAGCGCTTCCTCGTTACCATCGCGCTCGAGGCCGCGCGCACCATGGAAGAGGGAATCGTTACCGATCCGCGTGAGGCCGATGTCGGCTCCATCCTCGGTTTCGGTTTCGCGCCCTATACCGGCGGCGTGCTGTCATACATCGATGGCATGGGGCCGAAGAATTTCGTGGCGCTCTGCGAGAGGTTAGCCGCCTCTTACGGACCACACTTCGCGCCGACGGCTCTGCTCAAGGATATGGCGGCCAAGGGCGAGACCTTCTACGGCCGATTCGACCCCTATGCCGGCACAAAGGCCGCGGCCTGACCGGCCTTTCCATGCGTATGATCGGGCTGGCTTTTAAGCCCGCCCGGTCGCCCCCAGAATTCATCGATGAATTCATCGATCCGGGCATCTCTGGTCGCTAAAGTTGCCTTGCCAGAGACACAATTACCACGTAAAAGCCTCGCATCGATCTTGCTAGATGAACTTTGTTACGGCCGCTCGTGCTGTTGCTCGCGAACTTCCTCCAAAATCGGTTTCCATCGCATGCTGGCTTTGTTCGGTGTGCATCATCTATGTACGATTTATAAAAGGATATCGTCATGAGCACAGGTACTGTTAAGTGGTTCAACGCAACCAAGGGCTACGGCTTCATTCAGCCGGACGACGGTTCTGCCGACGTTTTCGTTCACATCTCTGCTGTTGAGCGCGCCGGCATGCGCGAACTCAAGGACGGCCAGAAGCTGTCTTACGAGCTCGTTGCCGACAAGCGTTCGGGCAAGATGTCCGCAGACCGTCTGCAGGCTGCTTAAGTTTTCGAATATATCGTCTCCGGTTCGCCGGGACGAACGAAAGGCCGGGTTCGCCCGGCCTTTTTTGTTGCCCGATTTTTGGGTTCAGGCGGCGATCCGCTCCGCCTTCGCGCGATCCGCCCGCAGGCCGAGAAAGCCGATCCAGGTGACGAGAATGATCGCCGTCGCATAGATATCCGTGGTCAGCTGGTAGCCGAGCGATTTCGCCAGGAAACCGGCGAGAATGGCGGGCAGGCTGAAGGCGAGATAGCTCTGGATGTAGAAGGCCGATAGCAGTTCGGCGCGCTCGTCCGGCTTGGCAAGCGGCATGATCGTGCCCATCGCGCCCAGGAAATTCGTGCCGAAGCCGACGCCGGTCAGCAACGTCCCGAGAAGCAGCAGCGGCACGCTGGCAAGGTGCACACCCGCAACCACCGTGAGCACGCCGAGCGTGGTTGCCATCGTGCCGAAGGCGAGGTTGCCGTTGGCCGATTTGGCGCGCCTCAGATAGACGGCGACCGCCCCAGAGACCATCAGCGCCGTCACCACCGATCCGCCCGTCAGCGGCGCATGGCTGCCGGTCGTGCTCACCACCAGCGACGGCACGAGCGAGAGATAGAAACCGCCGAGCGTCCAGTTGGCGATGTTGATCGGCGTGACCAGCGCCAGCGGGCGCCGCACTTGCGGCGGGATGGCGACACGTGGCTTCAGCGAAGCCCATACGCCCGGGCGGGTGGATGCCGTCTCGCTGGTTGCCCAGATCGCACCCGCCTGGATGACGAAGGCGACAAGCAGGATCGCGTAGACCAGATGCAGCGGAAACGGCCCGTACTGGATCAGTGCGCTGGTTCCGAAAGCGCCGATCGCCATGCCGGATAGTGGCGCGATCGAATTCACCAGCTGCCCCTTGGCCTTGTCGACATCGACGAGGGCAGCACCGATCGAGGCGCCGGCGATCCCGGTCGCCAGCCCCTGCATGATGCGCGCCGCGATCAGCCACGCCGGCCCGCTGGCGGCGGCAAACAGCGCCATGGCGACGATCTCGAGCACCAGCGCCGAAAAGATCACCGGCTTGCGGCCGAGATGGTCGGAGATCGAGCCGGCGATCAATAGCGCAAGCAGCAGCGCGAAGGCATAGACCGCGAAGATCACCGTGATCAGCACGGGAGAGACGGCGAAGTTCTCCTGGTAGATTCGGTAAAGCGGCGTCGGCGCGGCCGAGGCTCCGAAGAAGGTTGCGAGCGTCACCGCGTGAAAACGGATGGGGTTTGACTTCGTCTCTATGGATTTGCCGGGCGCGGGCATATATAAGCTCCTTAAAGCTAAGTCGTTGCGTTAGTCCGATGTAGGGCAGGCGTGCGCTAAAAGCAAATAATTTGCGTTAATGGATCGCTCAAAGTTTTTGAACCATGGCGCGCTCGGGAGGTTGCATCAGCCAATGCCAGCAAAAGAAAATCTCCGCCCCGGCGGGCGCAGCGCCCGCGTTCAGGCCTCCGTCCACAATGCCGTCCGCTCGCTTCTGAAGACGATGGACCGCGCCGACGTCACCATCCCGCTGATCGCCGCGGAAGCCGGCGTCACGCCGTCAACGATCTATCGCCGCTGGGGCGAGCTACAGGAGTTGCTCGCCGATGTCGCCGTCGAGCGCCTTCGCCCCGACATGCTGCCGATCGACACCGGCAGCGCCCGCGGCGATCTGGAGGTCTGGACGGAGCAATATTGCGAGGAGATGTCGTCCGGCATCGGCCGCGACATGATGCGCGACGTGCTGGCGGCCCAGGACAACGCCAACGCCTGCAAGTGCGATGCGTTCACCCGCGAACAGATTGCGTTGATCGCGGAGCGCGCACATGCCCGTGGCGAGGCGTTTCCCGATATCGATGCGGTCATGGATGGCGTCGTCGCCCCCATTATTTACCGCATCCTCTTTGGCGACCAGCCCTCGATCGAGCGCGTGCGCGACCTCGTCACGAACGTCCTGGCAGCCACGCCTATTCGGCCGCCGCAGCCCGCTTCTGCGCTGATATCTGGGTGATGTAAGCGCGCAGCGCGGCCGGGCGTACCGGCTTGTGCTGGATGCCGATCCCGTGCCGCTCGGCATCGGCGCGCACTTCCAGCGTCCGGTCGGCGGTGATGACGAGACCTGGAACATAGGTGGCAAAGCGCTCGCGGACGGAGAGGATCGCAGTCACCCCGGTCCCGTCTCCAAGATGGTAGTCGGCGATGACGAGATCGGGCGCACCCTCCCGCGCGTCGAGCGCCGCAACACCCAAAAGCGAATCCGCCGATTGCACTGCGCAACCCCAGCCGCTCAGCAGCAGTTGCATCCCCTCGAGAATATGCGGCTCGTTGTCGATGCAGAGCACCTTCAGCCCCTTGAGATTTTGCGCCGAGCGCTCGGCGGGCGCGGTTGTAATCGGTGCTTCGGCCACCGGCGAGACATCGCGCGGCATGACGATGCGGAAATCCGTGCCCTTTCCATGCGTCGAATGCAGCTCCACCGGATGGCTCAGCACGCGCGCGATGCGATCGACGATCGACAGCCCGAGCCCAAGCCCAGATGCCGTCTTCGCGCCTTCGTCCAGCCGCGCGAACTCCTTGAACACGGTGCGGAATTTCGATGGCGGAATGCCGATGCCCGAATCCATCACCTGGATCACCACCTGGTTGCCGCGCCGGCGCGCGCCGACCAGCACCTTGCCCGTCAGCGTATATTTGATCGCGTTCGATACCAGGTTCTGCACCAACCGGCGCAGTAGATTGGGGTCGGACCGCACGCGCAGAGACGTCGGCATCACCACCAGCTTCAGCTTCTTCTCGCGCGCAATCGGCGCGAAGTCGGTCTGGATACGCTCCAGCAGATCGGCAAGCGGAACCGAGGCGAGGCGAGGGCGCATCGCCCCGGTGTCGAGCCTGGAAATGTCGAGCACGGCGCCGAGAATGCTTTCCACCGATTCCAGCGCCGAATCGATATTGCGCACGATGGCGCTGCTCTCCGATCGCCCCATCCGCTCGACCAGCGCCGAGGAATAGAGCCTTGCGGCGTTGAGGGGCTGCAGGATGTCGTGCCCGGCGGCGGCAAAGAAGCGCGTCTTGCCAAGGTTTGCCTCGTCGGCCGATGCGCGCGCTTCGCCGAGTTCGTGGTTGACGCGGGTAAGCTCCGCCGTGCGCTCGGCCACACGCTGCTCCAGCGTTTCGTTGGCCTGCTTCAGCGCCTGGTCAGCGGCCACGCGCTGGGTGATATCGGTGAAGGTTGCGACGATGCCCTTGTCGGGCATGGCGTTGGAGCGCACTTCGATGATGCGTTCCCCGCGCCCGAGGACCAGCGCGAAAGGCTTGTCGAGCGTCAGGAAATGCCGAACCGTCTGGCTAACTTCGGAGACGGGGATATCGCCGCGCTGGCTGAGGATGGCGACGATATCGGCAAGCGGAAACCCGACCTGTCCCGATGTCTCGGGCAGATCCAGCAGCTGCCTAAAGCGCCGGTTCCAAATCGTCAGGTGGTTGGAGCTGTCGAACACGGCGATGCCCTGGTCCATCTGCGACAGCGCCGTCTGCAGCATGTCCTGGTTATATTGCAGCGCCTCGCTCGCCTGGTCGAGCAGCCAGGCGGTGTCGGCCGAGGCGTCCTCCACCTTCTGCAGGATCAGCGACAGCACCAGCCGCGCTGAAGACGAGCCGATGGCGCTGCCGAGCAGCTGCTCGGTGAAATGGATGAGCGCCATGTCGGCCGGCTGGTCGTCTTCCAGCTTGCGGCCGGAATTCTGCTGGTAGGTCTGGAACGACCGCTCCATCCGCTCTTCGCCGAGATAGCGCGAGATCGTCGCCTTCAGGTCGCCGACGCTGATCCGCGTTTTCCAGCCGCGCGTGGCAAATTGCGAGCGCGACTGCCGCTTGACGAAGATGCCCGCCTGGATGCGCTCGAGCGGCCGGGCATTCCGCGTCATCGAGCCGATCACGAAGAAACCGGTATTGACCAGCAGGCTCATGACCGTGGCGTTGACCAGAGGGTCGGCATTGTCGGTAAAGGCGGTGACACCGGGAAAGACGAAGCCCAGCACGGCGCTCGCCACCGCCGAATAATCCGGCCCGCCAAGCGAAGGCAGGAACAGCAGGTAGATCCAGATCACGAAGCCGGAGGAGAGGCCGAGGATCGCGCCGCGCGCATTCGCCCGCCGCCAGATCAGTCCGCCGAGCAGCGAAGGCGCCATCTGCGCGATGGCGGCGAACGATAGCAGGCCGATCGAGGCCAGGCCCGTGGTGCTGTCCGTCGAGCGATAATAGGCATAGCCGAGCAGCAGCACGGCGAAGATGGCGCTACGGCGGATGTTTAGCAGCGTCTTGGCGAAATCGTCGCGCTGGCCGCCGCGCCCGGCAAGCCGACGGCGCAGGAAGATCGGCATGACGATATCGTTGGAGACCATGATCGACAGCGCCACCGAGGCGACGATCACCATCGCCGTTGCCGCCGAAAAACCGCCGATGAAGGTGATCAGCGACATCACGGGCATCTGCCCGACGATCGGCAGCGACAGCATGTAGAGATCGGCATTGCCGTTGCCGCCGAAGGTGAGTAGGCCCGCGATCGCCATCGGCAGCACGAAGAGATTGATGGCGATCAGGTAGAGAGGGAACAGGAAGCCCGCCAGCCGCAGCTCCTTCGCTGTCCGGTTCTCCACCACGGTCACATGAAACTGCCGCGGCAGCATGATGATCGCGAAGGCCGAAAGCACGGTCAGCGTCAGCCAGCGGCTGATCGGCGTCTGGTAATGCAGCGCCGACAGCACCAACTCGTTCTCCGACGCCTTCCGCCAGAGATCGGCCGGCCCGTCGAACAGGAACCAGACGACGCAAACCCCAGCGGTCAAAAACGCAAACAGCTTCACCACCGATTCCATCGCCACCGCGAGGATCAACCCGTCCTGATGTTCGGTCGCATCCGTGTGTCGGGTGCCGAACATGATGGCGAAGCAGGCGAGCACCAGCGTCACCAGCAGCGGCAGGTCGAGGAAATAGAGATTGCCGCTCCCGATACCGTAATCCGACGGATTGAGCATGGCCGTCACGGTGCTGGAGACGGAGTTCAGCTGCAACGCGATATAGGGGATGGCGCCGACGAGAGAGATCAGCGCCACGATCGTCCCCACCGCCGAGTTCTTGCCGTAGCGCGCCGAGATGAAATCAGCGACGGAGGTGAGCTTCTCCGTCTTGGCGAGGTCGATGATCCGCCGCAGCACCGGCATTCCCAGCGTGAAGACCAGGATCGGGCCGATATAGATGCCGGTGAATTCCAGCCCGCGCTGCGAAGCAAGGCCGACGCCGCCGAAATAGGTCCACGACGTGCAGTAGATCGCGAGGCTCAGCGCATAGACGACCGGTCGTCCGCTGTCGGGCGCGCCAAAGCGCCTGCGCTGCCGGTCGCCATGGCTTGCCACGGCAAACAGCAGGAACAGGTAGCCGAACGCCGATGCGAGTATGACCCAGCCTGGCAGCATTTCTCCTCCGCCGGCGTCCCATGCGCCGGTCCTCCCGGAGCTCGAAGCCTACGGCAAATCGGAGACTTTGAAAATTCCCGCCGTCTAGGTCTTAAGTCAAAGACGGGTGGAGCAATTGAATAATTCGTAATTTGTAATTGAATAATCGCAACGAAGATGTAGCTAATAAAAACAACAGCCTGCAATCAAACTGCATCAGAGGGAGACAGATCGCATGCTCAACGAGTTCAAAGCGTTTATTGCTCGCGGCAACGTCATGGACCTTGCCGTCGGTGTCATCATCGGTGGTGCGTTCGGCGGCATCGTCAAATCCTTGGTCGATGACGTCATCATGCCGATCGTCGGCGCCATCTTTGGCGGCTTCGATTTTTCCAATTACTTCATCGGCCTCTCGTCCAACGTCAATGCGCCGACGCTGGCTGCTGCCCGCGCACAGGGCGCCGTTCTTGCTTACGGCAGCTTCATCACCGTTCTGATCAACTTCCTGATTCTCGCCTGGATCATATTCTTGATGGTCAAGGGCGTGAACACGCTGCAGAAGCAGGTCGAGCGCCAGAAGAAGGTCGCTCCGGAAGAAGCACCGCCGCCGCCGGCTGATGTCGCGCTTCTCACGGAAATCCGTGATCTTCTGGCCAAGCGCCCTACGGTCTGATGGGCTAAAGAGCCCTGCCTGATGCGGCGGGGCTCACCCATCACGGAAATCGATCGGCCATCACCTAATATCATGGGATTCGTCCGCGCATTTGTTTTATGTAGGCGAAAACCGGAGTGATGCATGTCGATCGTCAATAGCCTCAGCCCGCGCGCCATCCAGGCGCCTGAAAGCGGGATCGTCGAAGTCGTCAATTATGCCCGTGGCCGTGATGGCCTCTTGCCGCTTTGGGTCGGCGAAGGCGATCTTCCCACCCCCGATTTCGTCAATCAGGCGGCCATGACGGCACTGTCCGCCGGCGAGACCTTCTACACCTACCAGCGCGGCATTCCCGAACTGCGCCAGGCGCTATCCGATTATTACGCCCGCCACTTCGGCATAAACCTGCCCGTCGAGCATTTCTTCGTCACCGGCTCCGGCATGCAGGCGATCCAGATCGCGGTGCAGGCGATGACCTCGCCCGGTGACGAACTGGTCTATCTCACGCCCGCCTGGCCGAATATCGCAGCCGCGCTCGAAATCGCCGGCGCCCGCTCCGTGGGCGTGCAGCTCGACTTCGAAGGCGGCAAATGGGCCGTCGACCTCGACCGCATCGCCGCCGCGATCACGCCGAAGACGAAAGCGCTTTTCATCAACACGCCCTCCAACCCGACCGGCTGGACCGCGACGCGGGAAGATTTGGCCAGCATCCTCGGCCTTGCCCGCAAGCATGGTCTCTGGATCATGGCGGACGAAATCTACGCCCGCTACTATTTCCCTGGCGACCGTGCGGCTTCGTTCATGGACGTGATGGAAGCGGGCGACAAGGTGATGTTCGTCAACTCCTTCTCGAAGAACTGGTCGATGACCGGCTGGCGCGTCGGCTGGATCGTGGCGCCGCCGGAGACGGGACAGGTGCTTGAGAACCTGATCCAGTATTCGACCTCCGGCGTTGCCCAGTTCATGCAGCGGGGCGCCGTCGCCGCCTTGAACCAAGGCGACGCCTTCGTCCAGGCCAATATCGACAAGGCAAGGCGCTCGCGCGATATCCTCTGCGACGCGCTGATCGCGACCAACCGCGTTCAGACGCTAAAGCCCGATGGCGCGCTCTATGCCTTCCTGAAGATCGACGGCGTCACCGACAGCCGAAAGGCGGCGATCGATATCGTCGACAAGACCGGCGTCGGCCTTGCGCCTGGAACCGCCTTCGGTCCCGGCGGCGAGCTCTTCCTGCGCGCCTGCTTCCTGCGCGACCCCGCCCAGATCCAGACGGCGGCCGACAGGCTCTGCGACTATATCCTGAAGCTCTGAACCGGGAGCATCCGCATGTCCGAAAAGATCACCGCCGACCATCTGGAAGGCTTTCTCGGCAATCGGCGCCTGATGGAGCAGCTGGCCTTCATTCTCGAGGTCGAGAAGCTGAAGACGATCCTGCGCCGCACGTCGCTGCTCGATCGCTCGCGCGTCGAGACCGACGCCGAGCACACCTGGCAGATTGCGCTGATGGCGGCGGTGCTTGCTGAACATTCGAGCGAGCCGATTGATCTGCTGCGCGTCTTGAAAATGCTCTTGATCCACGACATCGTCGAGATCGATGCCGGCGATACCTTCGCCTACGACGCGGTTGCCCGCACCAGCCAGGCCGAGCGCGAGCTGCGCGCCGCAGACCGCATCTTCGCCCTGCTTCCCGCCGATCAGGCCGTCGAGTTCCGCGCGCTCTGGGATGAGTTCGAGGAAAAGCGCACCAGCGATGCGCGCTTCGCCAACGCCATGGACCGCTTCCAGCCGCTGCTCCACAATTTCTTCACCGGCGGCGGCACCTGGCATACGGCCGGCGTCACCGAGCCGGATGTTGTCAGGCGCATGGAGCCGATCGCCATCGCTTCGGGCACACTCGGAGACCTCACCGAACGGCTGATCGCGCTCGCCGTCGAGCAGGGCTTCCTGGCTCCCCGGGCCGCAGCCGAACCGCGCGGCTGAACCCTCGATGGGGCCGAAACGGCCATATCGATAAAATTCTAGCGAACCCGCAAATCAGCCCCTAACCACACCGGCAAACTTCGCCCCGGCGCACGCCCCGCCGGGGCCGTTTATTCGAATTTCGGAAAGGAAAGCCGGGTCAGATGCCCCCGTGAGATGAAACGGGAGTGCGGGACATGGCAATTCTGGTGACGGGTGGCGCCGGCTATATCGGCAGTCATATGGTCTGGACGTTGCTGGATGCGGGCGAGCAGGTCGTCGTGCTCGATCGCCTCTCCACGGGCTTCCGCTGGGCCGTGGCGCCGGAGGCGCGCTTCTACCTCGGCGATGTCGCCGATACCGAATTGCTCAAGACCATCTTCATCGAAAACGACATCGAGGCAATCATCCATTTCGCCGGCTCCGCCGTCGTGCCCGCCTCGGTTGCCGACCCGCTGTCCTATTACGACAACAACTCCGGCAAGACCCGCGCGCTGATGAGCGCCGCGGTCAGCGCCGGCATCCGCCACTTCGTCTTCTCCTCCACCGCCGCCGTCTACGGTCCGCAAAAGACCTCCGACCCGGTCAAGGAAGACGCATCGCTGAACCCGGAAAATCCCTACGGCCAGTCGAAGCTGATGACCGAGTTCATGCTGCGCGATGCCGCCGCGGCCTACGACTTCAACTATGTGGCGCTGCGCTATTTCAACGTGGCAGGCGCCGACCCGCTCGGCCGCGCCGGGCAGTCCACTTCGGGTGCGACACATCTGATCAAGGTCGCCTGCGAGGCCGCCCTTGGCCGTCGCGACAGCGTCAGCGTCTATGGCCTCGACTATCCGACGCATGACGGCACCGGCGTGCGTGACTACATCCACGTCAGCGATCTGGCCGAGGCGCACCTCAGAGCCCTGCAGCACCTGCGCGGCGAGCGTGGCTCTCTCGTTGCCAATTGCGGCTACGGCGCCGGCTACTCGGTGCTCGACGTGCTGAACATGGTGACGCGCTTGCACGGCCAAGCCTTCAAGATCCACATGGCCCCGCGGCGCCCGGGCGATTCCGCCAGTGTCGTCGCCGATGCCACTTTGGCGAACCGCGTGCTCCGCTGGACCCCGCGATACGATTCGCTCGAGACCATCGTCCGCAGCGCGCTCGATTGGGAGCTGTCTCTCATGAACCGCAATGTCGAGGATCTGCAGGGCCTGCACCGCGTGCTCGCCGCCGCCTCCTTCTAGAGCCTTTCCTGATTAGCTTGAAGCATTCTGCCG
>NZ_DDHH01000079.1:0-121920 GCF_002338015.1 Rhizobium sp. UBA1881 | reverse complement strand
GGGTTGGCTGAAACGGGCCGCCTGATCGTCCGGCCGGCTTGGCCGTATGCGTTGGCTACGACGCGCGCCTGCCGGACGACCATCCGACTCCGTTTGAGCCAACAGAATGCTTCAATCTAACCAGGAAAGGCTCTAAGCGCCGAAACTGTTGCAGTCTTGCGACCGAACGAGGTCGTGAGCATCTTCCTCGCATACGAGCCATCGACTATCCGGCCGAGCGCGATAAGTTTGTGTACAAGCAGCGCAATTCGCTGATGGCATGAACTTGGAATCGCAATTTGGCGCGGCCGCATCGATCGCGGCTTACGCCGCAAGGAGGCCCGGATGCACGACAAAGTCGATCAGCGCGAGGTTATTGCCGAGCGACAGGGTTCCGCCGGCATCATCCGCCTCAACAGGCCGAGAGCGCTGAACAGCCTGACCCTCGACATGGTCCGTTCCATCGACGCGGCGCTCAGCGAATTCGCGGCCGATGCCGACGTGGCGACGGTGATCATCATGGGTGAGGGCGAGCGTGGCTTCTGCGCCGGCGGCGATATCCGCGCGCTGCATGAGAGCGGCCGCGCCGGCACGGCGCTGGCGGAGGATTTCTGGCGCCAGGAGTTCCACCTCAATCACCGCATTGCCGCCTATCCAAAGCCCTATGTCGCGCTGATGGATGGCATCACGATGGGTGGCGGCGTCGGTCTTTCCTCGCATGGCCGCCACCGCGTGGTCACCGAGCGCACTCGCTTTGCCATGCCGGAGACGGGGATCGGCTATTTCCCCGATGTCGGCGCCACATGGCTGTTACCGCACGCCCTGGGCGAAGTCGGCGTCTGGATGGGGCTGACGGGCCTTGGGGTCGGGGCGGCCGACGTGATTCACGCCGGGCTCGCGGATGTTCAAGTCGCATCGTTCCAGCTGCCGGAGCTTGTCGATACGCTCGCTGGCCTGTCGCGTGGCGCAAGTTCGCGCGATGTCGATGTCGTCCTGAAGAACCTGTCGACCGATCCGGGCAAGGGGCCGCTGAGGCTCAATAGCAGCCTGATCGAACGCACCTTCCGCTTCGGCACGGTCGGCGACATCATCGCGGCGTTGAAAGCGGAGCCATCGGATTTCGCTGCAGAAACACTGCGCGCCATCCAGCTGCGCTCGCCAACCAGCCTGGCGTTGACGCTGCGCCTGCTGCATGAGGGCAAGCAGAGCCGCAGCCTCGGCGAGTGCCTGCGCCGCGAGTTCAGCGCCTGCCTGGGCATCCTGCAAAGCCCCGACTTCTACGAGGGCATCCGAGCCGCCGTTATCGACAAGGACCGCAAGCCGAAATGGATGCCTTCAACGATCGAAGCGGTGGAACCCGCCGCGATCGACCGGTTCCTGCGGCCGGCCGAACCGCCGCTTGCGCTTTAGCCGTGCTTACATCGGGAAGTCGGGGATGGCCTCGCGCCGGGTCAGCTTCAACGTCCTGTCGGGCTGCAGGATATAGGTTTCCAGCTGCTTCGTTCCGGTCGAATCATAGAACGAATTATGGACGACGCTGCCCGGTGGGGACTTGGTCAGCTTCGTGCGCGGCTGTCCGCCATAGGTGATGCTTCCGGGGATGGGCTTCACCTCCGCCGTCTCGCTGGTGGTGCAGCCAGCCAGAAGACCAGCCATAACGAATGTTGCCGCAACGGCCGATATCACGCGTTTCATCGCGATCACCCCACATGTCTATGCTGTTGATATGGCTCGCTTCGCTTGAAGCGCCAAGAGGTATTTGGATTTTCTTCTCGAAAATACTCCAACGATAGCGCCCGCACTGCAACGAAATGCGGCGCTGCAGCGTTAAACAGCAGAACGATTCGCTTGGAGGCGAAGATGGTACAGCTGTTCCAGATTTTGACGGGGCACGAGGATCAGTGCGAACGGGGCCACAGCCAGTCGTCGATGCGGGCCGCGATCGAAAGCGCGCTGAGTGCCGATCCGGACCTCGATTGCACCGAAATTACGGTCACCATGCTCGGCCAATACGCCGTGCTCGAAGGCTTTGCGCACAGTGCCGGCGACATCGTGCGCGCCATGATGATTGCCGAGGACGTCGTGGGCCAAGGCAACGTGCAGAGCCGAATGCTGCGCCGCTGATGCTCTCCTTTTGTCGCCGCTGCGCTGTTTCGGTCGATACTGTAAGATGGAAGTAGAAAAGCGTTAACGCATTTAAAAGTGGCGGTGGTTTCGCGGAACTAAACTAACGGCTGTTCCGTTACTGGGATAATCAAACATGGGAGAATGGCATGACGCGCTTTCTTCGACTTGGGATGCCCGCTTTAGCGCTGATGACCGGCGCGTTTGCCTTGCCGGCCGCAGCTTCGCTGGAGATCGACAGCAACTATTCGGCGCTTCAGCGCGATGATGTCGTTCTCGCCCAATATGGCGAAGCGACCGCCTGTGTTCCCGCCGCCGCACACTACGTGCCGTCCTTCATCCGCGCCAATGACGGCACGATCATCGGTGTGGGGTATGTGGAAGTGGCAAGCGCCGATACCGGATGCTGAAATCAGGTAACGCGCAATTAACCAGACCGCCGAGCGCGCTCGCTCACGATGCGTGGCGGAGAGATAGTACGCGCTGAGCGGCGCTACCTCGCATCGTCTAACTGTTTGTTTTGGAGAAGTTTATACGAGGCCCGCCTGTGCTTTTCACACAGAGGGTGACGAGCCTCTGACCATCATCATGATGGCTGCCAGTGTTCTAGTAAGCGTTGAGCACTCGAGACAACCAGCTTCGTCCGGCTACCCCCGACAAGCTCCGGTAAGGGTTAAGCAAAAATCAACCTTGCTTTATTTCGAGCCACTTGTGGAGCAATCTGATCCCGATCGGATCGATTGCAGCTCGCTCAGTGAACGTGCAACCTTGCTTCCTCGGCCGCTGCGACGAACTCCGCGCGCGCTTCTTCCACGCTCTTGCGGCCGTCAAGGGCAGCCCGGCATGTGCTGCGGGCTTTCAGGTAGCGCAGGCCGCGAACATTGGGCCAGAGCTCGGTCAGGCATGTCAGCGCGTCGAACGGGCCGGATATCGTCCGCGCCCCCGTGGTTTCGAAGCCGACCTGGATAGGATCATTCCACTTTTCGCTTGCCATTTGCGCACTCCTCCATTGCTCACGCCAGGTACTCTGCAGCGTTCTGCCTGCTCCTCCCGCAAAGCAGTGTGCGGGAGCATTTTAGCGATAATTCACAAACCCGCAAATGGGAAAAGACATACGCGTTCGGCGTAACGAACCAAAGACGTATGAAAGACAAGCACCCGGCCATCCGACCGAGTGCTTGAAACATCCAGCAAACCTGCGCGTTTAGCTGCAGACGCGGGTGGTCTTTGTCACGATCCGGCCGTGGCTGTGATACTTCACGGTCTTCATGCGGCAATTGTAGCGCACCGGATGATGGCGGTTGGAATGGCCGTAATAGGGGCGGTGGTTGTAGCGATCGTGGTAGCCGTGATAGCCCGGCTGACCGATCCTGACCGTCACGCTATCGGCAAAGGATGGCATTGCGGTTGCGCTGAGCGATGCGATGGCCACGGCGGCAGCGATAATAAGCTTCTTCATGCTAGTCTCCATTCATAACAGCGTTGACGAAACGTTCGTATCGAGAATTTGTTCAATACGAATAATAAGCGCAGCATGAATGTGAGCTGAGAGGCGTGTTCATGTCCGGGTCATCCCCGGCAGAGGGCAGGCTTTATGGCGCGATGGTGTAGACGAACACGGCCTTATAGACGGCGAGCGCGCCGAAAACGGCGGTGATGGCAGCCAGAACCATGGCGATCAAAATGATCGCCTTCGTGCCCTTGCCATTCTGCTGGTCGTTGTCGTCAGTGCTCATCGTCATCTCCTGCGGCATCGCCGGCTCACGGATGGTCTCGGCGGGCGAAGCCGTTATCGCCACGTCTTAACCAGTCGGCTGCTCTTTCGCAAACCGGGATATCTGATGCCGAATGTCGCAGCGGGACGCGCGGTCACAATTCACGATTGCGGCAAATCGCGGAACAAACCCGTTGTGGCCGGGTTGTCCACACGTAACCCGATAGTGAAAACCGACGAGGAAGAGGAAATTCCCATGCGAACGTCTGTCATCACCGCGGCCATTTTTGCCGCGGGCCTGGCCACATCCGCCTTCGCGCAATCCAACCCCGATTCGATCGGCCCCACCAATGGCGGCTCGACCGGCTCAAGCGCCGGAACATTTTCCAGCGATTACACGAGCAGCGACAACGGCACCCATCCTGTAACCGTCACGCCCGTCAACCCGACGACCACGCAGTCGATCACGGCACAGCCGAAGACGCTCGACTGCGCATCCATGCCTCGCGCCAACTCGGGCGTGGATACCCGCGGCGGCGAAAGCGGCGCCTCGATCAGCGACGCCTGCCGGGAGTATGACAACTAAGGCGGATGGACATCCGCGATCAAAAACGGGCCGGCTTGTTCGGCCCTTTTTGCTGAACAGGCATAAATACGCGTCGATGATGCGCACGACAGGGGCTGATTTTTACCGGGGAGAAAACTGGTGCTGCCGAGTGGGATTGAACCACCGACCTCACCCTTACCAAGGGTGTGCTCTACCACTGAGCTACGGCAGCGAGGACCAGACGCTGGCAACCGAAGCGGCTGCGTTGCGTGAACGGGGCGGCTATTGCCACAGCTTCGGGACGAGCGCAAGACGCAATTTCAAACTTATGTCAGTTTCACGTCGCCACTTTTGGATCGCCGCGAATTCGGGTAAGCCATGAAACATGACCGAAGACACTGAAAATGCCCGCAAGGGCCGCAAAGACGCGATCGAACAGCAGGCCAAATTGCGCCGCGATCGGGCCGCGGAAAAATTGCGGGAAAATCTTTCCCGCCGCAAACAACAGACGCGTGCCCGCCGTTCCGGCCAGGCCGACGAGACAAATGGACTGCCTGCCGCAAAAATGGACGAATCGTAATGTTCCGTCCGCTTCGAATTGAAGCCTTCGCGGATTTCGTCTAAAGACCCGCATCCTTTTAAAAGACAGAGTTTCAGAAAGGCGGGCGTGGCCCGTAAGCGCTTATGGATCGTATCAGAATTGTCGGCGGTAATGAGCTTAACGGCATCATTCCCATTTCCGGCGCCAAGAATGCCGCCCTGCCGCTGATGATCGCTTCGCTTTTGACCAGCGATACGCTGACGCTCGAAAACGTGCCGCACCTGGCCGATGTCGAGCAGCTGCTGCGCATCCTCGGCAATCACGGCGTCGACGTTTCCGTCAATGGCCGCCGCGAACGCCAGGAAGACAGCTACTCGCGCACGATCCACTTCACCTGCCGCACCATCGTCGACACCACTGCTCCCTACGAGCTGGTCTCGAAGATGCGCGCCTCCTTTTGGGTCATCGGCCCGCTTCTGGCGCGCGAAGGCCAGTGCCGCGTTTCGCTGCCCGGCGGTTGCGCCATCGGCACGCGCCCGGTCGATCTCTTCCTCGACGGTCTGACGGCACTCGGCGCGACGCTCGATATCGACAGCGGCTATGTCAACGCCACCGCTCCCAAGGGCGGCCTGATTGGCGCCAAGTACACTTTCCCGAAGGTCTCCGTCGGCGCGACCCACGTCATGATGATGGCCGCCACGCTTGCACGCGGCACCACCGTCATCGGCAACGCCGCCCGCGAGCCTGAGGTCGTCGACCTCGCCAACTGCCTGATCGCCATGGGCGCCAAGATTTCCGGCGCCGGCACCTCCACCATCACCATCGAAGGCGTCACCTCGCTGTCGGGCGCGCGCCACCGCGTTCTGCCGGATCGTATCGAGACCGGCACCTACGCCATGGCCGTTGCCATGGCCGGCGGCGATGTCGTGCTTGAAAATACCGATGTGGCGCTGCTCGACACCGCGCTTGAGACCCTGCGTCGCGCCGGTGCTGAAATCTCGGCAACCAACAACGGCATGCGCGTCCGCCGCAATGGCGCCGGCATCCGCCCGGTCGATATCGTTACCGATCCGTTCCCGGGCTTCCCGACCGACCTGCAGGCGCAGTTCATGGCGCTGATGACCCGCTCGACCGGCGTGTCGCATGTCACCGAAACCATCTTCGAAAACCGCTTCATGCACGTGCAGGAGCTTGCCCGCCTCGGCGCCAAGATCTCGCTGTCGGGCCAGACGGCGAAGATCGAGGGTGTGCCGCGCCTGAAGGGTGCACCGGTCATGGCGACCGACCTGCGCGCTTCCGTGTCGCTCGTCATCGCTGGTCTTGCGGCCGAAGGCGAGACCATGGTGTCGCGCGTCTATCACCTCGATCGCGGCTTCGAACGCCTGGAAGAAAAGCTCACCCGCTGCGGTGCGATCGTCGAACGCGTCAGCGAATAAGCGCAACTGTAGACGTAACGAGACAAAGGGCGGTCATTCGCCCTTTGTCCCCGTTGCGCAACGGGCCTTAGCGCCTTATGTCCCTTGTCCTACGGCACCGCCATTCCGCGGCGCCGGGTATCGCCATCCCGGTGATATCAGGAACAATGGGGTGCTGCCTGAATGACCGACCTGAAGCTTGTTGCGCTGGATAGCGAAGACCTTGCCGTCGTCTCCGCGCATACGCAGGATAGCGTCTTCAAGGTCGCCGATCTTTCCTGGTCGCCGCGCGACCAGCAGTTTTCCATCGCCGCCAATCGTTTCGTCTGGGAAGAAGCCGGCGCCAAGCGCAAGGGCTTCGAGCGCCGCCGCGCCGCCATCGTGTTCAAGCGCGTGCTGGCCGTCCGCTCCGTCGGCATCAACCAGAAGAACCGTGAGGACGTCCTGTCGCTGCTCGCCATCCGCTTCGAGCAGAAAGGCGAGGGGCCGGAGGGCACCATCCAGATCGATCTGGCCGCCGGCGCCACCATCGCGCTCGATGTCGAATGCATCGAGGTTCAGCTTGCGGATATCGGCGGCGCATGGGAAACCGCTTCCAAGCCGCGCCATCCCGGCGCCTGAATACGCATTTATCGAAGCATACCGAGAGGAATTGACGCGTGGCAATCTGGTTGGATCAGGCATCGGACGATTTCGGGCAGCGTTTCGCGGCGTTTCTGACGACCAAGCGCGAAATGTCCGAGGACGTGAACACCACCGTTCGCGCCATCATCGATGATGTCCGCGCTCGCGGCGATGCGGCGCTCGCCGAATATTCGCGGAAGTTCGAGGGCATCGATTTCGCCAAGACGCCGATGCGCGTCACCGAAGCGGAAATCGACGCGGCCGTCGAGGCTGTTCCCGCCGAAGTGCTGGGCGCGCTGAAGGTCGCTGCCGTCCGCATCGAATCCCACCACGCCCGCCAGCTCCCCAAGGACGATATCTACGAAGACGCCATGGGCGTGACGCTCGGCTCGCGCTGGACGGCGATCGAGGCAGTCGGCCTTTACGTTCCTGGCGGCACGGCGAGCTATCCGAGCTCGGTGCTGATGAACGCCATTCCGGCCAAGGTCGCTGGCGTCGATCGCGTTGTCATCGTCGTTCCCGCAACGGGTGGCCAGGTCAACCCCGCCGTACTCGCCGCAGCAAAGCTTGCTGGCGTGACCGAAATCTATCGCATCGGCGGAGCCCAGGCCGTGGCGGCGCTCGCCTATGGCACCGATAGCATCGCGCCGGTCGACAAGATCACCGGCCCCGGCAATGCCTATGTCGCCGCTGCCAAGCGCCACGTCTTCGGTACTGTCGGCATCGACATGATCGCCGGTCCGTCGGAAGTGCTCGTCATCGCCGATAAGGACAACAATCCGGATTGGATCGCAGCCGATCTGCTCGCCCAGGCCGAACACGATGTCAGCGCCCAGTCGATCCTGATCACCGACGACGCGGCCTTCGGCAAGGCGGTTGAAGCCGCCGTCGAGCGCCAGCTGAAGACGCTGAACCGCGCCGAGACGGCTGCCGCCAGCTGGCGTGATTTCGGTGCCGTCATCCTCGTCAAGGAGATCAGCGACGCCATTCCGCTCGCAAACCGCATCGCTGCCGAGCATCTGGAAATCGCCGTCGCCGATCCGGATGCGCTGGTCGACAAGATCCGCAACGCCGGCGCCATCTTCATCGGCGCGCATACGCCCGAAGTGATCGGCGATTATGTCGGCGGCTCCAACCATGTGCTGCCGACGGCCCGTTCCGCGCGCTTCTCGTCCGGCCTCTCGGTTCTGGATTTCGTCAAGCGCACCTCGATCCTGCGCCTCGGTTCGGAACAGCTGCGCACGCTGGGGCCGGCCGCCATCGCGCTTGCAGTATCGGAAGGTCTCGACGCCCACGCGCGGTCGGTTGCGATCCGCCTCAACCTGGAACGGTAAGCGATGGCTGCGGGCGACTTCCGGCTTTGCGACGTCGTCCTGGACGACACCATCGGCCGATCGACGCCCGATGTCGAGCACGAGCGCGCCGTCGCCATCTTCGATCTCATCGAGGAAAACACATTTACGCCCGTCGGCCACGCCGGCGGCCCGTACCGGCTGAACATCTCGCTGGTTGATGCCAAGCTGGTCTTTGCGATTACGACCGAAGGCGGCGAGGCGGTCGCCACTCATATCCTGTCGCTCACCCCGTTCCGCCGCATCGTGAAGGATTACTTCATGATCTGCGAGAGCTATTACGAGGCGATCCGTTCCGCCTCTCCAAGCCGCATCGAGGCGATCGACATGGGGCGGCGCGGCATCCATAACGAAGGTTCGCAGACGCTGCAGAACCGGCTGGACGGCAAGATCGAGGTGGATTTCGACACCGCGCGCCGCCTGTTCACGCTGGTCTGCGTTCTCTACTGGCGCGGATAACAGGGATGAGCGAGCTCGAACCGACAAGCGCAAGCATCAGGCCAGGCGCTATTCTGTTCATGTGCGGCATGAACGCCATCCGCTCGCCGATCGCCGAAGCGATTGCCCGTAGTTTGCTACCATCAAATACCTATATAAGGTCTGCCGGCGTTCGCGCCGGCGAACGCGATCCCTTCGTCGATGTGGTGCTCGATGAGATCGGCTTGTCGCTCGGTCGGCATCTGCCGCATACGCTGGAAGATCTCGAAGACGATTATTTCGATGTGATCATCACGCTGTCGCCGCAAGCCCACCACGCGGCGCTGGAACTGACGCGGGCGAGCGCCGTCGAGGTGGTCTACTGGCCGACCATGGACCCAACCGTCGCGCAGGGCACGCGGGAGCAGATTCTGGAGAGCTATCGCGAGGTGCGCAATCATCTCGCCGAGCTTATCCAGAACCGTCTATTAGACCGAAGTGGTATCGCCGCGCAGTCCGCATGAAACAAATAAAGGAAACGCGATCAATTTGGTTCACAAACCCCCGTTGATTGTGTAGTTTCCGCCCAAATTTTGAGGCGGCCCCAATCTTGGCCAATGCCGCCATCTCAACCGACAGGAAGAAAACACCTATATGCCTAAAGAAGAAGTCCTCGAGTTCCCGGGTATCGTCACCGAACTTTTGCCGAATGCGACGTTCCGCGTGAAGCTCGAAAACGAGCACGAGATCATCGCCCACACGGCCGGCCGCATGCGCAAGAACCGTATCCGCGTTCTCGCCGGCGACAAGGTTCTTGTGGAAATGACGCCATACGACCTGACCAAGGGCCGTATCACCTACCGCTTCAAGTAAGCTTGATCCGAAAGCCCTAAGGCTTTCGCGTCCGTCTGCCCGGTAGTCGAGGTTCCATGGCGCTCAAATACAAGCTCATTCTGGCTTCGGGTTCCCCCCGCCGCGTTGACCTGCTCAACCAGGCAGGGATCGAGCCCTCGCGCCTGATGCCGATGGATATCGACGAGACGCCGAAGAAGTCGGAGCACCCGCGCTCGCTGGCGCGCCGCCTGTCGACGGAAAAGGCCGAAGCAGCGCTCGCCGCCATCAAGGGCGACATGACCTGGAAGGGCAGCTACATCCTGGCCGCCGATACCGTTGTCGCCGTCGGCCGCCGCATTCTCGGCAAGGCCGAGTTCGCAGACGAGGCTTCGGCCTCGCTCTATTTGCTCTCCGGCCGCAGCCATTGGGTCTACACCGGCGTCTGCCTGGTGACGCCCGATCGCAAGATCCGCCAGAAGATCGTGGAAACCAAGGTGCGCTTCAAGCGTTTGTCCGGTTTCGAGGTCGAAAACTACCTGGCCTCCGGTCAGTGGCGCGGCAAGGCGGGTGCCTACGGCATCCAGGGGCTGGCCGGCACCTTCGTGCAGAAGATGGTCGGCTCCTACACCAACGTCGTCGGCCTGCCGCTGTACGAGACCATTTTGCTTCTGACCGGCGAGGGCTTCGACGTCCACAGCCGGTGGCCCGAGGCTTGAAGCCAGCGGGCCGAAAACCCGAAGGAATGACCATGCCCGATGAAACCAGACAGAGCGCCAAGATCGAACCGCTGCGCAAGGCGCACCCGTGCCCGGAGTGCGGCACGCCCTCGCAGCGCGAGCACTATCCTTTCTGCTCGAACCGTTGCCGCGAAGTCGATCTTTCGCGCTGGCTGACCGGCTCATACGCCATTCCCGTTGCCGAAGATGAGACGAAGGCCGAGTACCCGGACGAAAACTGATCGCGTTTCCCGCTCGGGAAGCTGTTCAATTTGTTCAATAATTCGGAAAATTCACAGGCCTGTCAAAAAACTCTCATTTGGCGCTTGCCATGGCCGAACAAGATGTTATAACCCCGCTCGCTTCCGGGGAAAACCAAGCCCCTACAGCTCTCGGAAACGAGAGATGTGCCGAAGCAGGAATGCCCAGATAGCTCAGTTGGTAGAGCAGCGGATTGAAAATCCGCGTGTCCGTGGTTCAAATCCGCGTCTGGGCACCACTCTTTCTCCCAAGCAATAAAACTCTTCCTTTCGTGTCTGCTGCCGAAGCCATCTTTTGATTTGGCGGCAAACGATCGGGCTGCTACAGCGATCCATCCCGCAGGACCAGCAGAGAGTGACATGGCCAAGACAAAAGAACCGAAGCTCGAGCATTCCGAACTCGCCGGCGAGTTTACCGATGATGGCGTGACCGTTCTGGTCGATATCTTCCGCCCTGCCGGCACCAATGGCGACTGGAAGATGGAAGTCGTGACGCAGGACGACGACCTGATCGAATGGGAAGAGGGCTTCGAGACCGATCGCGACGCTTTCGACGAGTTTCTGGCCACGGTCGAGCGCGACGGCATCCGCACCTTCCTTGATGATGCGGACGAACCGTCGGTTCACTAGGCGCCGGCCAGGCAGACTTTGACGCCGTGACACTGCTGTGACTGTCGTTTTCAGACTGGAAAATGTCGCTTGCGGAGACCCTTCAAAATAAACCGAAACTAAAGTGGGCCACTCCGAAAGATAAGTGCGCATAAAGCGCGCCGGGAACAGCAAACATGAAAGCTTTGGAATACAGAGCCGCTCTGGCGGTCCTGGGATTGACCACTGCTGGAGTGGAAAATCTCTTTGGAGTCGATCAGATCACCAGCCGCCGGTGGGCGACGGGAGAGCAGGATGTGCCGCGCGCTGTGGCACTATGCCTGCTCCTGATGGCGTCGCATAACCTGTCGGTCGCCCAGGCGCAGATCCTGGCCGACAGCGTCGACGTGCCGCTGGCGAAATCCGCCTGACAACTGGGCCTTACAACTGAGGATTTGGCGAAAGCCCTCAGGCTGCCGGCTGCTGAATCATCTTTTTCAGAACATCGAGAAGCTGTTTGGCGTCGTCATTGGCACCGAGCACGCGCAGGCGCTCTTCCGCGAGGCTGATGATTGCCTCCATGCTTTCGCGCTCGCTCCAGCCGGAAGCGACACAGGCGCGCGTCAGATCCTCGAACGCGAATTGCATCGCGTCCTGGCAGCGCACATCCCGATCGGGATCGTCACTGGTGACAAACGGCCTGTAGATCTCCCGCATCTCACTTCTCCGCAACTCATTCGCACGCGCCATGCTATTCCGCAGGCTTTAACGAAGTATTCATGACGATATCCGGCAATCTGGGCGGAAATTCGTGACACATCCGATTTCTCTGAGAAACGACGCAAGTTGTCTCGCCGCGCATGTCGCAACCTACTGATAAGGGCGTCGTTCTCAACTCGCCTCTGCAGTGGTAATATTACCCTTGCCGAAAAGAGGGGAGATTCACATGCCACGCATCTCGCATCTATATTTCAAGACGGCCGTTCTGTTCCTGATCCTTGGTATCGGAATGGGCCTGAACATGGCAATCTCGCAGGATCACAGCGTGATCGGCGCTCATGCACACTGTAATCTCTTGGGTTGGGTGACGATGGCGCTCTTCGGAGGCTATTACGCGCTCAACCCGCGCAAGGCCGAACGTCGCATTGCGATGATCCAGTACGGCATCTATACCGCGGGCGTCACGCTGATGGTCCCGAGCCTCTATCTGATGTTGCTCGGCAACATGGCGATGGAACCCGTCGTGGCAATCGCCTCGATCATCACATTCATCGGCGTCCTGTTGTTCGCCTTCGTCATCTTCTCCGGCGAACAGGTGGCCATGACGCCATCGACGCCGTCCTATCGCTGAGTCTTCTCTTGCACCCGCGGCGCTCGTTCTTGGGGACGGGCGCCGTGGAAGCTTTGTCAGTGAACAACCTGAACGCGGATATGCTCTTTGGCTGCATAGGAATGGCAGTCGATCGGCGCATCGCCGACGAAGATCACATCGCCATCCTGGTCGAACAGGCCCCAACAGGCTTCATCATCGACATAGACCTTGCGGACGTAACCGAACGGCGCGCTTTCGAAGACGACGTTGGGTGCAACAGCAACTGTCTCAAGTTCTCGCATGGATCACTCCGATAGTCATTTCTGTTTTAGTGCGACATCATATTGCATTGCGAGGCGGATGCCGGGCTATCCCTAGAAATGGGGATGTCTAACTCAGCTTGACGTTTCGCCTCTCAGGGTGTGCCGAATCGGTATTTCATGCCGATTTCCTTCCTTGGTTGCAGCGCGTCGTGCCTTTGTGGATTGCGATTGCATCAGCGGCGAAAAGCGCGTTGCGCCGGCCAGTCGAAGCTCCTATCTACAGGCACGAATCATCTCCGAGGAATAACTCATGGCCGACCTAAAGGTTCGCACTCGTCCCGTTGGCGCCAGCGCCGTTCTCGGCCGCACCGGCTTCCCGCATGTCACCTCCGCCACAGGCGGTGAGATCGACATCGTCACCAGCCCGTCGCAGCCCGGTTTCAACCCGCTGGACCTTCTCTATTCCTCGCTCTCGGCCTGCCTTGTCTTGAGCGCCCGCATGGCGGCGAGCCAGCTCGGCGTTCTCGATCGCATCACCGAACTCAAGGCCGACGTCACCGGCGAGAAGGCCACCGAAGGCCTGTCGCGGGTCAAGACCTTCAACATCGTCTTCTCCATCAAGGGCGACATCGACGAGGAAACCCGCCAGAAGATCGCCCACGCCGCTGAAGACGAGATCTGTACGGTCAGCAACACCATCCGCGGCAATCCGGAATTCTCGACGGTCATCTCCGGCTGACCCTTTACGTTGGTGCCGGTGTAGCGCGAGCCACGCCGGCGACGATATCGACCGCGCCTGTCGTTCCCGGGCTATTCTCAGGCCACCGCTTCTGCTACTTGCGGTGCATGATGGCGCCGCTCGATCGCACCCGACGCCGCAAGCACGGTACGCCATGTCGCAAGTCTCCACCGCCCTCCCGCAGTCCGCTCCCTCGCACCGTTTCGCGCTTGCCGCGCTGATCCTCGGTGGCGCCGCGATCGGCGGCTCGCCGATCTTCGTGCGGCTGTCGGAAGTGGGGCCGATGGCAACCGGCTTCTGGCGCGTGGCGCTGGCTTTCTTCCCGATCTACATCTTCTCGCTCATCAAGGGTGGCGCGACCGGGCCGAAGCCCGAGACCTGGACAGATCGCGGCCTGCTCATCCTTCCCGGCGTCATTCTCGCCGTCGACCTAATCACCTGGCACCTGTCGATCACGATCACATCCGTCGCCAATGCGACGCTGCTTGCCAACCTCGCGCCGGTCTTCGTCACCATCATCGGCGTGCTCTTCATGGGGGCTGCCGTCACGCGCGTATTCGTGGTCGGGCTGGTGCTGGCGATCGTCGGCGTTGTTGTTCTCAAGGGCGGTCCGGCCGCACTCGGCCAGGGCGATCTGCGCGGTGATGGCGGCGCCGTTCTCGCTGCAGTCGCCTACGCGCTATACATCCTCGCCATCGGCAGGCTGCGCACGCGCTTCGACACGGTTCGCATCATGCTGTGGAGCACGGCGTCGGCCGCGGTCTGCCTGTTTCCATTCGGCTTCTTCGTCGAAGGCCATCTCTTGCCCGCGACGGCCTACGGCTGGGCCATGGTCTTCGGTCTCGCCTTCATCAGCCATGCCAGCGGGCAGGTGGCGATCACCTATGCGCTGGCCTATCTGCCCGCCGCCTTCTCGTCGCTGACGCTGCTCCTGCAGCCGGTCGTGGCCGCCATCCTCGCATGGATCCTGCTCAGCGAGCCGATCGGCCCGATGCAGGCGATCGGTAGTCTGGTGGTCCTCGCCGGGATCATGATCGCCCGGCGAGGCTAATTGCCTTAGGCGACAGCGGCCTGCTTCTGCATGCGCCGTGCGTCGAGAATATCAAGCGCCTCGTCGACGGTCGCCGCCAGTTCCGCCTTCTCCGTGTTGCAGGTGTTCCAGGCATCGATGAAGCTGCTGGTCTTACCGTAGCTGTTGTCGAGCACGCAATGGTCGGCGCCGATCAGCACGCACATGATGTGCCCGTGCATGCGGTCGGTGATGACCTGCCGTGCCGAGCCGAGCAGCGCCACGCCGCGGTCAAAGCGCTGCTGCGCGCGCTCGCGGTAGGCGAGTTCCGTCATACGGGCGCGACCGCCGATCTTGCCTGAGAGCAACCCCTTCAGGATTGCCGCGTGCTTGGTCTGCTTCTGGAAATCGGCGGGCTCATCCGGCCAATCCGACTTCACCGTGCCCGGGCGCTGCGTCGCTGCCGTCAGGTCCTGCGGCGTGCCGACTTCCTGGTCTTCGCGCAGGTTGAGGAGCAGTTCATGCTGCGGCACCGGCTTTGCGACCGGGCCGATGCAGAAGGCCATGTCGGGGCACAGGCGCGTCTCGCACTGGAACCAGCGCTGGGCAAACGCAAGGCTCTTCTTGTCGCGGACCAGAAGCGTGAACTGGCCGTGCTTCTCAATCGCCCGCGCCGTGCTGTCGACGTTGGCCTGATCCTTGAAATGGATGGTCTGCGGCAGCTGCACGATCGGCCGCCCCTTATGCCGCTCCAGCATGTTCTCGCGGAACTGGCGGTAGCCCGCCCAGATGTCCCCGAAATTGCCGCCGCCATGCAGGAAGATCCGGCCGTCGCCAATGGCGCCGAGCATGCGGTCCTCGTCGAAGGTCGGGATTTCGGTCACATAGGACGGGCGCGAGCGCTTCTTGTCGAAGTATGCAAGCTCACCCAGCCAGATCGCGCTGTCGCCGATATTGTAGTGGTTCGGAAAGTCGAGAAGCGCATAACGCTCCGAGGGGTCGAAAACGTCCGACAGGTTCTTCTCGATCACGCCCTGCAGGCGGTTGATGATCGTCAGGTTAGATTCCATTGAAGGCTCCTTGTTTTAGGGACAAGAGGTCCGAAAGTTATTGCGCGGGCTCAGGCCTGCGCATGTTTGCGAAACGGATTGAGCGACATTGCAAGCGCGATGTAGGGGCGAATGACCGACCGGCCGAAGATCGGCAGGAAGGCGAGGTAGATCACCGCGCCGAGGCCGATGCTGAGGCCGAGCGACAGCCAGCGGTTCTGGATATGCTCGACGATGACAGGATGAGCGAGCCAGACGCCGGCGGCCATCAGCAGCGAACCGCAGAGCGGCAGCGCCACGGCCTTCAGCGTGCTCATCGCATCGATGCTGGCGAAGCGCGCCAGCACGTACTGCTGGTAGGGCAGCGTCAGCCAGGCGCGCAGCGTATAGCCGGCCGCAACGGCAACCACGCCGTAGGGCACGAGCAGCCAGGTGAGCACCAGCGTCGCGGCAAGCTGCAGGGCAGCCACCGAGAGGATCGATTCCGCGCGGTTGACGGCGGACAGCGCCGACGAGGCGAAGAAGTTCATCACGAAGGGCACGGCCATCAGCACGAGCACCGTGGCGATATCGCCGGCATTGCCCCACTTGTCGCCGAACAGCATGGCGATCATGTCGTTGGACAGAGCGCCGAAGCCGAGTAGCAGCGGAATGGTGCCGAGTGCGGCGGCGCCGACGATCTTGTTATAGGCGTTGCGGAAGGCGACGCGGTCGTTCTGCAGCCGCGATAGCGTCACCAGCGCGACACTGCCGATCGGCGCCAGCACCGCCTGTCCGATCAGCTCGATCAGCCGCCAGGCAATACGATAGCGGCCGACTTCGACCGGGCCGTACCAGCGCGAGATGAAGATGTCCTGCACGCGGGCAAGCAGCATCCACATCAGCTGCGTGACGACAAGGCTGATGCTGAACAGGAAAACCGAGCGGAACAGCGGCACGTTGAAGCGGAACTTCGGCATCCAGGGATAGGCGACCCAGCCGAGCAGCACCGTGACGACGGCGTTGACGGCGGTCTGGGCGACCAGCGCCCACACGCCCCAGCCCATGAAGGCGCAGGCGACGGCGGTGATGCCGGAAAGCAGGCTGGCGGCGATCGCCTGAGCCGCGAGGTTCTTGTGGCCGAATTCGCGTGCCAGCCGCGCATTGTGGATGACCGCGAGCGACGACACCGGCAGCAGTGGCGCCAGCCAGCGCAGGATCTCGGCGACTTTCGGGTCGCGGACAAGATCGCCGTAATAGGGCGCGAAGACGAAGACGACGGCGGCGACAATGGCGCTGAAGGCAATGGTCGCCCAGAAGGCGGTATCGGCCAGTTCCTCGTCGAGATCGAGCTGCCGCGTCACCGCGTCACCCAGGCCGGCATAGGCAAGCACCCGGCCGATCTCGACGAACAGGCTTGCGAGCGCGAAGGTGCCGAAGTCGCCGGGGCCTAGAATGCGCGCGAGAATGACGAAGATCACGAAGGTCGCAATCGTGCTCCACGCAACGCGAATGACCGACCAGAGGACGGAAAGCGCGGTCTTCTTCTTCAGCTCGGCGTGGCCAATTGCCGTATCTGTCATTCAGTATCCAATCGATTGGGCGCTGAGGCGCAATGCTTCCGGGGCTCGGGACCGCTCAAGCGGCCCGGCCCGTCTTCTGGCCGCGCCAATAGGCGACCATGCCGGTGAAATTGTCTCTGAGCTGGCTGCGATAGGTGAGCCCCAGCTCGTCGCTGAGCTTGCGGCGGCCCATTGCCTCCAGCACCGCCTGGCGAATGTCCCAGCGCAGCATGCCGCGCATGTTGGAGCGGCGGTCGAAGAGGTATTTGGCGTAGAGCGCGCCGTTGCCGAAGGCATAGCCGCTCTGCAGCTTCTTCACGTCGCCGAGTTCCCGGCGCCCATGAAAATGCTTCACGGCGAAATCGGGGATGTATTCAACGCGGATCCCGGAATTGAAGGCGCGGTGCACGTAATCTGTGTCCTCGCCGGAGCGGAAGGGCGAGCCGGCGCCAAAGCGGGTGTCGAACAGACCGACCTTGTCGATCAGCGCGCGTGGAAACGCCATGTTGGCGCCATGGATGAACCCGCCGGCATGCAGCTCGTTGGTCAGCACGGCAGGCTCAAGCTCGGGCTTGATCGTGACAGGCAGATCGCGCACGTCGCCAAGCTCGATGCGGCCACCGCGCATGACGATGTCGGTGTCGGCGGCAAAGAGCGCTGCAATCACCCTGAAATAATCGGGAAACACTTCGCAATCATCATCCGTGAAGGCGATGATCCGGCCCGTGGCGGCAGCCAGTCCGCTATTGCGCGCAACCGAAAGACCGGGCTTCGCTTCGTAAACGAGATTGGTGCTGATCGGCGCGGTCTTTGCCCATTCGCTGACGATCGCGGACGTGTTGTCGGTGGAACCATTGTCGACGAAGACGAGTTCCAGGCTCAGATCGCTGGCCTGGCGCGCGGCATTCGATACGGCATCCAGGCAGTTCGTCAGTCCATAAGCCCGATTTCTCGACGAGATGATCAGGCTGATGTCCACGGGCTGAGGAGGCATTCGGGTTCCCTTCTGCAGTCGATGTCGGGGAAAGGGTAGGGCGCTCCCCCAACCTCGGCAAGAAACATTTTGCGTTGCAGCAAACCAATACAGTTTGCTGAAAAACCAAAACAATGTGGTGATTTCTTGCTGGTATATTATTAATCGCAGATGGGTGATATTAATGCGATATTATTTCCGGAATGAAGAAAAGTAATTGTAATAATTCGTGTTTATTTAATATTCACGAAGTCGAAATTCTGTTTGTTTGCTTCTGATTGTTGTAGAAATAAATCCGATTTAAGCATTGCGAATATAAAAATATATAGAATTGCAATAAAGTTGCTTGCGTCGTTTTCTCATGGCCGCATTGCGCTTCTTCGCACTGGCGAAATGGCTGAGAGGTAAAAGACAGCTGTTCTCGCCGGGCCAATATCGACCAAGAAGACCGGCCGGATCGGACGTTTTCGCAAGAGAAAAACCCGCCGCATGACTTGGAAGAATGCGATGGGTCCGAGTAGAAATTGCAGAATACGACCAGCGGGTGTGCCGTGGCGGCAGTGGATGAAGCTCCGCTGGCCAAGCCGCTGACGCGCTACTCCTCGTGCGTCAGCCACTTCTGAATGACCGGAACATCGTCGTCGCCAAGCAGGTGCCCTGTCGGGATGACGGTCGAATCGACGGTTGCGCCCGATGTCTTCAACCGTGTTTCGAGGTCGCTTGCATATTTCCCATAGGCGTCCGTCTTGCCGCTGATGACAAGCAGATCGGTGCCCTTCAGGTCCGCATGCGGAAATTCGCTGAGCACCGGCATGGAGCGCAGTAGAACCGCTTTGTGCACCAGGTTCGGGTGCAGGTAGAGAAGCGAGTTCAGGAGATTGGCGCCGTTGGAGTAGCCGACATAGACGAGCTTCTTCGGATCGAGCCCATAGGATTTGACCGCGCCGTCGATGAAGGCGGCGAAGGCCTCGGCCTCGTTCTTGATGTCCTGCTGGTCGAAGGAGAACGGCGTGATGCGCTTGTACCAGCGCGGAATGCCCTCTTCCGTCGCGCGCCCGCGCACGCCAAGCAGCGTTGCGCGTGGCGCCACCTTGTGCAGCAGCGGCATCAGCGTCGTCTCGTTGCCACCCGAGCCATGCAGCAGCACCAGAACCGTGCCGTCAGGGTTCGGCGGCGTATAGAAGCGGTGCACGAAGGGCAGCTCGCGATAATTGACCCGAGGTTCGCCCGGCATCGAGAACTGCGGCAGAACCACTTTCAGGTCCTTGAGATCGGTAATCGGGTCCTTCGGCACGAACAGCTTTTCGCCAAGCGTCGCCGCCGGCTCGTCCACCGTCATGCCCGGCTTGTCAGTCGCAAGCTCGATCAGCGTGCCACCAGGCTCGCGCACGTAGAGCGAGCGGAAGTATTTGCGGTCGTGCACGTTGATATCAGACGCGCTAGCGCCCTCACTCTTCAGCGCATCATGAACCTTTGAAAGCGCCGCGTCGTCCTCCGCGCGGAAGGCGACGTGGTCAAAGGTGCCGGTCCCCGGCGCGCTCGACCAGAACCCCTTGGCGTTCCGGATGTCGACGATATCGCCGGACTGTGAAGCCAGCCGGTCGATATTGCCGCGGTTCTCCTGGAAGCGGTATCCGAAGTGGCTCTCGATGAAGGCGCGGCTCTTCTCCGGCTCCTCGGTCAGCATCGTCGTCCCGCGCACGCGTTGCACGGCATGCTCGACCGGAATTCCGGCGCCATGCCAGGGAGCAGGCGATTTCAGCGCCGGCGTACCGGCCAGCTTGACGATTATGTTGTCGGGATCCTTCAGGCGCAGCACCGGCTCGCCAAATTCGTCGGCCGGACCTTCCGTGCGGACGCCGAAGCTCATCGCCCGCGTCAGCCAGTAGCCGATGCTGGAAGGGTCGATCGCGAGCGCCAGTTCGCTGAGCTGCCCGAAGCCGGCACGGCCAGGCGCGCCATCTTCCCAGACAAGGAATGTCACGAGCGAGCCCGGCGTGGCTTCCGCGTCACCATAGAAGAGGTGCAACTGCGTCGCGTCTTCGAAGCCGGCGGTCTGCTTGACCAGCCGCATGCCGAGAAAGCCGGCGTAGAAGTCGACGTTCGCCTGCACCTTTCGGGTCAGCAGCGTGATGTGGTGTATGCCTGAAGCCATTGAGGGGAGCCCGGATTGCATTGGGTACAGAAGGAGCGCGGAGATGAAGGTGAGGATAACAGTCATATCGTTGCGTTTGCTTGGTGCCTTGTTTGCTCTCCATAAAGAATTAGGGCATCTCCGCAAGGCTGCAAATCCAAAGTCTGAACATCCCGCAGCGCAAGTTCCAGCTGCTGGCGCGTCGGCGGCTTGACCATATAGGCCCGCGCGCCAAGCGTTTTGGCGCGCTGCATATCGTCCTCATCGCTTGATGTGCTTAGGATGAAGGCCGGTATCGTCTTCAGCCGCGCGTCACGCGAAAGTGCCTCCAGAACCTCGAAGCCATCCATGATCGGCATGTTGATATCGAGCAGGATGAGGTCGATCAAAGGATCGTGACCACCGGTTGCCCGCTCCTGAAGCAGCCGCATCGCCTCAAGGCCGTTCGAAGCGAGATGCAGGTTGAACGTCACCTTCTCGCGCCTCATCAGCTTGATCTTCAGAAGCTGCACATCTGCGGGGCTGTCTTCGACCAGCAGAACCTCGGCCACCCGGCCGATCCTATCGGCGCGCTGCTCTTCTTGCCGTGGGCTTGCCGCCCCCTTGGGCGCCCTGTCCGCCTCACTCAAGGCCAGCGGCAGCTCCATTATGAAGGTGGTGCCGCCGCCATCGGCATCCTCGCACCAGATGGCGCCGCCATGCAGCTGCGCGATCCGCCGGCAGATCGCCAGCCCGAGCCCTGTTCCCTCGATGCCCCGCCCGACCAGCCGCTTGAAGGGCTGGAAGATCAGCTCGCGATGATCGCGCGCGATCCCGGGCCCGTTGTCGCTGACGGCGATCCGGCAGAGCGTGCCTTCGCCTTGTGCCGAGATCCGCACGCGTGGCACCCCGGCCTCGCAATATTTGATGGCGTTGGAGATGATGTTCTGCAGCATCTGCACCAGAAGCGTCCCGTCGCCCATCACCTGGGGCAAGGGGCCGCGCTCGATCTCGGCGCCACGGCTGCTGATCTGTTCGCGCAGATTGCGCTCCACCTGGTCGACGATCGCCGACAGCGACACCGGCTTGGCCTCGAGATCGCCGGAGGCCTCAAGCTTCGAGAAGCCCGACACCTTGACGATCAGCTCCTCCATGTGGTCGGCGGCGCTGAGCACGTAGCCGAGCAGATCGTGATCGTCATGTGCGAGCGAGGGCGATGCCTGCAGCAGCCTGCTGAACGACTTGATCGTCCGCAGCGGCTCCTTCAGGTCGTGGGCCATGGCGCGGGTGAAGATCTCGAGCGATTGCTGCTTCTGCTCCAGCCTGGCCGCGAGATCGCCGTGCATGATGGCGCTCTGGATGCAGCGGTGCAGCGTCTCCGGCGAAAGCGTATCCTTGGTGAGATAATCCCGCGCGCCGCCCTTCATCACCTCGACGGCGATCGTCTCGCTTCCCTGGCCGGTCAGCATGATCACGTTGGCGGAGGGATCAAGCTTCAAGATCTCCTCAAGCACGCCAACGCCGTCGCGACCCGGCAGTGAGTAGTCGAGCAACACGCAATCCGGCCGCTTCTGCGCGTTGAGCGCTATGCCCTCGTCTCCGTTTTCAGCTTCGTAGACCACGTAGTTGGCGCCCGGCACGCGCGCCAGCATTCGCCGGTAAACCTCGCGGTCGTCGATATTGTCGTCGATAACAAGTACCGCGCTGCCCTCGGCCATGCTCACCCCTCCAGAGGCAATATGGCGATCTCGAACCAGTATTCCTTCAGCCTCTGGATCGCCGCGAACAGACCGTCGAGATCGACAGGCTTCTGGACATAGGTGTTGGCGCCGAGCGCGTAGCAGCCCTCGATATCGCGCTCGTCGTCCGACGTGGTCAGGATGACCACCGGGATTTTTCGCCAAGCCGGGTTGGACTTGATCGCCTCCAGCGTCTTGCGCCCATCGAGTCCCGGCATGTTGAGGTCGAGCAGGATGAGGCCCGGCCGCGTTTCCATCGTCGCCAGCAGATCCAGCGCCTGCTGGCCCGATGGCGCCCATTGCACCGGGTTCTTGAGCTTGGCGCGCTTGAAGGCGCGGATCGTTGCTTCGTAATCGTCCTCGCTGTCCTCGACGATCAGGATCGGCTGTGATTCACGGTGCTGCATGCTGCCCCTCGCGCTTGTGACCCAATGTAAAATAGAAGGTTGTGCCCTGGCCGACTTCTGACTCCAGCCAGACGTCGCCCTCGTGACGGCCGATGATTTTGCGCACGAAGGTCAGCCCGGCGCCGGTGCCGTCGTCCGATTCCTGCGTCTTTTCCAGACGCTTGAAGATGCGGAAGATATCCTCGTAAAACTCGCGGGGAATGCCCTTGCCATTATCGCGCACGAAATAGACGTCGCTCGTCCGGCGCCCGTCTTCGCCGACAAGCTCGCCGATGTGGCCGACGGTCACGACCGGCTCGGCCTTGTCGTTATATTTCACGGCATTGGTGATCAGGTTGCGGTAAACCTCCGTCAGCCGCAGCGAATCGCAGACGACGTCGGGAAGCTGGCCCTCGACCAGCACCTTCGCCCGCCGCTCTTCCAGATAAAGCTCCATGGTCGAGACCACGTCCTTGACGATCGCATGAACGTCTGTGCGTTTCACCGCCAGCTGCTGGCGCCCGATGCGCGAGAAGTAGAGCAGGTCGTTGACCAGCTTCTCCATGCGCTGGCTGAGCCGGACGATGCGGTTGATGCGGCGCACGCCGTCCTCATCGAGCACCGTCTCGTAATCCTCGAGCAGAAAGCGGGAATGATTGTGCATCCCGCGCAGCGGTTCCTTCAGGTCATGCGAGGCGATATAGGCGAATTCGTCGAGATCGGAATTGCTGCGCTCCAGATCGGCGGTATAGGCCTGAAGCTGGCGGAACATCGTCCGCAGCTGTTCCTCCTGCTGCACCCGCAGGCTGATGTCGCGCAAAATGGCGACGAAGGTGACCGTTGTCCCAGTCCGGAAGGCGCTGAGCGATACGTCGAGCGGGAAGGTCTCGCCATTGCGCCGGATGCCCGAGATCGTACCCGTCGTGCCGGTCCCGCCCTCCTCACTCAAGAGCAGCGATCGCCGGAAATAGTCGTCGAGCCCCGCATGAAAGGTCTCCGGCAGCAGGATGTGGACGCTCTCTCCGATCGCCTCCCTCGACGTCCGGCCGAACATCTCCTCGGCCGCCGGATTGAACAGCGAAATCTTGCCCTGCGGGTCCATGGCGACAATCGCGTTTGGCGTATTGCGCGTCACCGTGTCGAAACGGATTCGCTCGGCATCCAGGCTGTCGCTCTTGCGCTGGAAGAAAAACACGAAGGTTGCAACCAACCAGAGCATGCCGACGGTGATGGCGCGGTTCGTCGCCTCGTAGCCATAGCCTTCGCCATGCCGGTCGACCGCCAGAAAGCCGAGCAGGATCAGGATCGAGCAGACGAAGGCCAGGTTGAACGGCGCCGTGCGGCTGTTGAACCACAGCGAGGTCAGGATCAGCGGCACATAGATCATGCCGTTCACCACCCCGAGCGGGGTGTAGAGATCGATCATCAGGCCTATGAAGCACAGCGCGCCGGGCAGCCAGACGGGCATGCCGCCATGATGATCCGGCTGCAGCCACCAGGACCGCACCAGCATAGCCGAGCCGAGCAGCGTCACGCCGGCCGCTGTATGCACCGCCATGCCGATATTCGATCCCCAGCGATAGATGTGCTCGGTATGCATCGCGTATCCGGCAAGTGCCGCGATGCCGAGGCCGATCACCACATAGCCGACAAGCTCCTCGAACAGCCGCGCCTTGCCGGCCCGGTCTGGGGGCGTCAGCGCCAGCGAGAGGTTGGAGAAGAACATGATCACGGCGGTGTTCAGCGCCATGCCGCCGCCGATACGGCCAAAGAATGCCGGATCGACGAGAATGCCGGCGAGAAAGCGCTCCATGATCTGCGGCTGCCGTCCGACGAATGTCAGCTCGATCAGCCGGACCCCGCTCATCGCGGCGGCAAGCGAAAACAGCAGGAAAGCGGCGAGCCGCGCATTGGCGCCGGTGTAGACCGAGATGACGAGCGCAATCCCGGTCAGGCAGAAGCAGATCGCCGTGTTGATCGCCATCGCCGGCGAATCCGGGATGAGGAAAAGAAGAGGCTCGATCTGCCGCATCCAGGCGAGAAGGATCGCTGCACCCAGCATGAGCAGCAGCACGCCGAGCACGATCGTGGTCAAACGGTGTCGTTCCTGGCGCCAGGGGGCACTCGTCCTTCGACCAATGATCGGCTTCACCACGCGTTGCTCTCCCGTCCGGCGGTTACTATTTCCAGAATTGAAAATTATTCAATATACATCTGCCGCGATAGTTGCGGCTTCGGCACCGACCGGCAATATGCCTGACATGGATGCTGTGCCCTGCGGTCGGATGGAGCGCTGGCGCGAGCGCGGAAGGGTGGCAATGCCGGCGGTATTTTATGTGGACGACAGCCGCGACGACCTGTTTTACGCGCAATATGTCTGCCGCAAGGAGCGCGCCGACATCGCTCTTTCCTGCTTCCAGACCGCCGATGCCGCCTTCGAAGCGCTCTGTCGATGCGCCGCGGAAGGCGCGACGCTGCCCGCGCTCCTGATCGTCGATCTCTACATGCCTGTCGACAGCGGCATCGGTCTCGTCACGCGCCTGCGCGCCGATCGACGCTTCGCATCGATGCGAATCGCTGTCTGTTCCGGCTCGGACGCGACGGCGGATCGAGAGCGGGCCTTGGCCTGCGGGGCGGATCTATACGTCGAAAAACCGATCGACCTCAGTGCACTCGTGGGTCTCGGCCAATAGTCCATCAAAGACAATCGACTTTCTTAGGTATTTATGACGCAATGGTTGCAAGTCTCATTGACACGACTTTGGCTACATTTCACACTATACGCATGAAGCAGTGTGAGACGATGCTGGGGAGAGCCGTTTGACTTTGTTGACGAAACAACCCTGGAAAAATCCGCAACCGAAGTCTGTCGTCTCGCTGGTGCGCGAAACGCATGGCTGACGGCATGGGAATAGGCGGAAACAGAGCCCGCATGCCGATTTTGTGATCGGCGTGTCGCGGCGGTTTCCCTCGAAACTCCGCACTCGGTCATTAACTGTATCAGTCTGGCGCGTGTCTCCAGAGGTCGGAGATGCCGCCTAACCGGTAACCACAGGCACGTAGGAGCCAAGAAGCAGGAATGCGGAATGAGTAGCGCGATGGCACTTCCATTTCACGCCGGCCCGGAATTGGGGCGGGCGATCAACCGCACGGATTTCTTTCGACTTCTGAAGGCGGCCGCGCATCACTATGCTTTCGACAGCTTCGCGCTCGCCCGCATCTCTGAGGCGTCGCAGCCCTTCGGCGCCCGCGATATCATCATCACCAATGTCGCCGAGCGCCAGACCGGCTTCTTCGTCTACGCCATGGGCCGCGCGCTCGGCTTCATCAAGTCCAAGGCCGCGCAGTTCTTGGCGACCCCCATGAGCGGCAAAGCCAACAATCTGGAGGGCTATCCTCCCGATCTCGTTCTCAACGAGTTCGACACAAACAGCTTTCTGCTCATCCCGCTTTTCACGCCCGAGGGCCGCCGCTACTGTGTCGCCTTCAGCGGCAAGCGCCAGCAGCCTGACCAGGGCGAAGTCGCCGATATCCTGCTCGATACCATGCGGATTTTCGACAAGTTCTACGAGGAAATCCTGGTCAACGAAATGTCAGGCCGTTTGACCCAACGGGAGAGTGAAGTGGTTCGCTGGACCAGTGAAGGCAAGACATCGGCGGAAATCGCCATCATCCTCGGCCTGTCGGAACACACCGTCAATTCGCACATCGCGGCGTCGGTGAGGAAGCTCGGCGCGGTCAATCGCGTCCACATGGTGGCGATGGCGTTGCGCATGGGACTTGTTTCGTGACCGAAAACGCTGACGTGAAACCAGAGACGGCTCGCGGCGAGGCGGTCAAGATCCTGTTCGTCGATGACGAATTCATCGAATTCCGCTCCCTGAAGAAGACCGTCGCGGCACTCACCGAACCGAAGGTCGAGATGGACTACGCGCAATCGGTCAGCGATGCGCTGGCAAAGCTCGGCAGCGACAGGTTCGACCTGATCCTGCTCGACAACCGCCTGCTCCCGAACGCGGATTTTCGCGAGACCGTGCCGAAGCTGCGCGCCGCGAGCTACACCGGCCCGATCGGCGTCATCTCGATGGACGTGTCGGACAGCTACTTCCAGCAGTTCCAGGAATACGGCGTCGATTTCCGCATCGGCAAGGACGAGATCGACGTCGAGACGCTGCAGCACATCATCCGCGAATATGTTCGCTATGACATGCCCGACGTCTGGAAGGACGATTACAACATCTGACGTGCCATCAAACCGGCAGCCGGATCGTGAACCTGCTTCCCGTCTCAGTCGGTGATGTGAGTGAGATCGTGCCGCCAAGCGCGGTCACCAGCTCGCGCGCGGCCGCCAACCCCAGGCCCGGCCTTTTCGCGGCGCCCTCCGGCAGCAGGCTCCAGAAGGCCGTGAATACGCTCTCCTGATGCTCGGGCGCGATGCCCGGGCCGTTGTCTGAAATATGGATCGTCCAATGCGTGGCATCGACTTCCGCCTCGACCGTCAGGCGGCACGCCTCGTCAGCATCCGTGCGATGCATCAGCCCGTTCGCCATCACGTTCTTCAGCACGAGCCCCAGGATTCCCGCATCGGTCCGGATGCCGGGCAGGTCGCCTGTCTCGATCGTGGCCTTGGGCGCATCGACCTCGAACCGCAGCTCCGCCCAGATTTGCGTCACGAGCACCTTCGTGTCGACATCGCTGATCACAAGTCGCGGCGCGCCGGAGGCGAAGCTGATCAGCCCCTTCGTCAGCTCCTGCGCTGCCTGTGTCTTGGCGAGAATGGTGTTGAGGTATTCCAGGTGCTCGGCATCGATCCTGTCGCCGATCTCGTCGATCAGGATCTCCGCATACATCGCGATGTGCCTGAGCGGCGATTGCAGGTCGTGCGAGGCAATGGCGTGAAAGCGCTTGATGCGCGTTTCGTCGGTCTCTGTCGTCGATGGTGACATGTCTCGTCCGCCGGATTTAAGCCCGGGCGGAGAATAGAAAGCGGGCGCCGGTTCTGCAACCGGCGCCCGCATCAATTTCACGAAAGCAACCTGAAAAGGTCGATCCTTTATCAGCCGGCCGACTTGCGCGAGCTCGGCGGAATGATGTCGACCTTGTCGTCGTTGCTCGAAACCGCGGCGCGGTGGCGCGTGCGCCAGTCGCCGAGGAAGAGCAGGATCGGCGCCGCGATGAACACAGACGATGCGGCGGCGACGAGAATGCCGAACACCATCGGGATCGCGAAGCTTTCGACCGCGCTGCCGCCCCAGATTGCCATCGGCAGCAGGGCGAGAAAGGCGGTGACGTTGGTGTAAATGCTTCGGGCGAGCGTTTCGTTGATCGACTTGTCGATCAGTTCGCGCAGCGGCATCGACTTGTAGAGACGCATGTTTTCACGCATGCGGTCGTAGACGACGACCTTGTCGTTCACCGAGTAGCCGACCAGCGTCAGGATCGCCGCGATGGCGGTGAGGTTGAAGTCGAGCCCCGTCAGCGCGAAGAAGCCGATGCACTTGGTCACGTCGAGAATAAGCGTGACGATGGCGCCGACCGCGAACGGCCATTCGAAGCGGTACCAGATATAGAGCAGCATCGCGAGGCTGGCGATGACGACGGACAGGATACCCGCCCATGCAAGCTCGCCGCTGACCTTGGGGCCGATGACGTCGGTGCCGGTCACGGTTGCCGACGGATCGATCTTGACGATCTCGTCCTTCAGCTTGGTGACGGCAGCCGTCTGCGCCTCTTCACCGCCGTCCTGGCGCTGAGCGCGAACGGCCATGGTGTTGTTGTCGCCATAGGACTGCAGCGAGACTTCGCCGAGGCCGAGGCTGTTCAGGCCTTCGCGGAACTTGGCGAGATCGGCTGCTTCCTGCGTCTTCACCGACATCTGGATACCACCACGGAAGTCGACGCCGTAGTTGAGGCCAGGATGGAAGAAGAGCACGACCGATGCGACCGACAGCAGTGCCGAGACGGTCACGCCGAAGAAGCGAGCCTTCATGAACTGGATGTGCTTGTCGTAGGGGTAGAAGACCGGCAGCAGCGGCTTGATGTTGATGGTCTTCAGCTTGAAGCGACGGGTGATCTCGATCATCGAAACGCGAACGAAGGCGACCGAGGTGAACATCGAGATGATCAGGCCGAGCGCCATGGTGACGGCGAAGCCGCGAACCGGGCCGGTGCCGAACCAGAACAGGATGGCGGCGGCGATTAGCGCCGTCATGTTGCCGTCGATAATGGTCGAGTAGGCACGGCGGAATCCGGTGTCGATGGCCGCGAAGGAGCCCTTGCCCTTGCGGGTTTCTTCACGGATGCGCTCGTTGATCAGAACGTTGGCGTCAACCGCGAGACCGATGCCGAGCACGACGCCGGCGATGCCGGGCAGTGTCAGCGTGGCGCCGACAAGCGTCAGTGCCGAGAAGGTCAGGATCGTGTGGATGAGCAGCGCGACGTTGGCGAGAATGCCCCAGGTTCCATAGAGCAGGAAGATGAAGGCCGCGACGAGGACGAAGCCGACGAGACCGGAATAGATACCCATCTGGATCGCATCGGCGCCGAGGTCGGCACCGACAGTGCGTTCTTCGATGACGGTGAGCTTGGCGGGCAGGGCGCCGGCGCGCAGCATGGCGGCAAGCGTGTTGGCCGTGTCGGTCGAGAAGTTGCCGGAAATCTGGCCGGAACCGCCGGTGATCGGCTCGCGGATGACAGGAGCGCTCAGCACCTTGTCATCGAGAACGATGGCGAAGGGATTGCCGACGTTCTGGCGGGTGATGTCTGCGAAGCGGGTCGCGCCGGCGCTGTCGAAGCGGAAGCTGACGACGGGCTGCTGGCTCTGGTCGAAGCTGACGCGGGCGTCGGACAGGCGGTCGCCGGAGATTTCGACGCGGTCGAGAACCGGATAGGTGTTGCCCTCATCATCCTTCAGCATCGTCACGCCGGGGCCGGGAGCATTGTTCGGCGCGAGCATGTGGAAGGACATCTTGGCAGTCGAGCCGAGGAGCTGGCGCAGGCGGGTCGGATCCTGTGCGCCCGGAAGCTGCACGAGAACGCGGTTGCCGCCGATACGCTGGATCGTCGGTTCGGCGACGCCGACCTGGTCGACGCGCTGGCGAATGACTTCAAGGCTCTGCTGGACGGCACTGTCGACGTTGCTGGAGATACCGGCGGCCGAGAAGGCAACGATGATGTTGCCGCCGCTGGTCGTGACCGACAGGTCCGACTGGCCGGCGGAAATGCCGGTTGCGATCGTGTTGCCCAGCGTGCGCAGCTGGGTCACGGCTTCGTCGGTCTGCGCCTGGTCGTTCAGCGTCACGACGATCTGGTTCTGGTTGCGAACGACCGACTTCGGCTGGATGTTCTTTTCGCGCAGCACGCGGCGCGCGTCCTGCAGAAGCGACTGCAGACGCTCGCGCGTCAGGTCGGCTTCATCGACTTCGAGAACGAGGTGCGAGCCGCCGCGAAGGTCGAGGCCGAGCGAGACCTGCTGGTGCGGGAGCCACGAGGGAAGGCGCTGCAATGTGGATTGCGGCAGGACATTCGGCAGTGCGATCAGAATGCCGAGGAGAATGATCACCGTATAGGTGGCCACCAGCCATGGTGAGGTGCGCATAGTGTTGTCTATCCTTGATAACGCTGGAACCTGCGCTTCGGGCGCAGGCAGGCGTGTCGTAAATGCAATGGGAGGCGCCGAGGCGCGTGTCGTCAGGCCGCGAAAGCGGGCGGTCCATGCGAATCGTAGGGCTTCGCGTCAGCCGCGTAGAACGCAGGCGAAGTCGATTGCGAAAGCTTGATGAAGCCGGGCGATAAGCGCTCGAAGACTTGCAGGTCAGCGGTAGCCGCGTCGCCGGAAGCATAGCTCGCGTATTTCTGCGCGACCTTCCGGTCGGCTGCCAGCACGCCGCGCACGACGTCGCGCGCGCTCAGCTGCAGCGGCTGGCTATCCTTGCTCGAAGAAGAGAATGCGTTGTTGGGGCCGCGCGTGGGGCCGAGCACGAGATTGCCGCCGAACAACAGGCCGAGATAGGCGAAGATCGCGACGGCCAGAGACACGGCAACGCGACCGGTCATGCGGCGCGTATCGAACCTCATCTGGTCGTCCTGCGGATTTTCAATCTCGAACCGGCTCAACGGCGCAAAGTTCTCTCATTGCTTCTCGGGAGAAGGCGTTTCCTCGGCCGCGCTTATACCAGCCTCGGTCTCGACTTCATAGGGTGAACTGTCATGATGCACTTGAGAGAGACGGTCAAGCATACCCATGGCGATTTCGCGCTCGCCCATGATGACGGTATCAGCACCATATTGCTTGAGTTCCTCGACCTCTGCGTCCGAATGCGCACGCGCCACGATCAGCACGCCGGGATTGACCTCGCGCCCCTGTTCGGCCACGCGGCAAGCCTCGAATGCGTTGGGAATCGCAATCACCAGGCTTCGCGCACCCTTGAGATTGGCGAGATCGAGCGCTTCGCGCGTGACCGCGTTGCCACCGATCACTTCGATGCCCTGGTCGCGAAGGGCGGCGATCCGGTGGTCGGAATCCTCTATGACGAGGAAGGGCGTGCCCGAGGATTTCAGGTTCTGCCCGACAATGCTGCCGACCCGGCCGTAGCCGACGAGAATGGCGTGGCCCGAAAGCTTGGTCGCATGCACTTCGTCCGCCACGACCGGCGGCTCTTCCACCACTTCGGTCGTGGTCTCCGCAGCCGGCTCGGGTTGAGGCTCCTCGCGCTTCGGCTCCAGCAGCGGCCGCAGTTTTTCGCAGGCATAGAAGAGGAGCGGATTGAGGATGATCGATATGATGGCGCCGGCAAGGATCAGGTCGCGGCCTTCTTCCGGCAGCAGCCCGAGATCTACGCCAAGGGCTGCGAGAATGAAGGAGAATTCACCGATCTGGCCAAGGCTTGCCGAAATGGTCAGCGCCGTTCCCACGGGCTTGCGGAACAATTGCACGATGAGGAAGGCGGCGACCGACTTGCCGATGACGATGATGAAGATGGTGGCGATCAGCGGGATCGGCTTTTCTACCAGGATGTTCGGATCGAACAGCATGCCGACGGAAACGAAGAACAGCACCGCGAAGGCGTCGCGAAGTGGCAGGCTTTCCTGCGCCGCCCGATGGCTGAGTTCGCTTTCGGCAAGAACCATGCCGGCGAAGAAGGCGCCGAGCGCCAGCGACACGCCGAACAGCTTCGATGCCCCGAAGGCGACGCCGAGCGCGATTGCCAGGACGCCGAGGCGGAAGAGTTCGCGAGACCCCGTGTGGGCGATGCGGTGCATCGTCCAGGGAATGACGCGCCGGCCGAAGACCAGCATCACGCCGACGAACAGCGCCACCTTGACCAGTGTCATGCCGATGATGCCGCCGATGCCCATATCGAGGCCGAATATGCGGTTCACCGCAGCCGACAGCGGCTCGACGGTCCCGTGGCCGCTGCCGATGCTGGCGGCCGCCGGAATGAGGACGAGCGCCAGTACCATGGCAAGGTCTTCAACGATCAGCCAGCCGACCGCGATCTTGCCCCGTTCCGTCTCGACGAGCCGCCGCTCCTGCAAAGCCTTCAGGAGCACGACGGTGGACGCGACGGAAAGAGCCAGTCCGAAGACGAGACTCCCGCCCGTCGGCCAGCCCATCAGCGCGCCCAACCCCCAGCCGAGGAGCGTGGCAAAACCGATCTGCACGATGGCGCCCGGCACGGCGATCCCGCGTACCGAAAGAAGGTCCTTCAGCGAAAAGTGCAGCCCGACGCCGAACATCAGCAGGATGACGCCGATCTCGGCAAGCTCGGGTGCGAGGTTCTGATCCGCTACATAGCCCGGCGTGTGCGGCCCCACCAGAATGCCGGCGATGAGATAGCCGACCAGGGGCGGCAGTTTGAGCCGGTTGGCGAAGGCGCCGAGGATGAACGCAAGCACGAGACCCCCGACGATTGTCGAAATCAAAGGTGTATCGTGCGGCATAAGCGGTCTCCCCGACTGGAAATCCTGATTAAATTATGACATATATGGCTGATATCAACCAATATGGGTGGTTTGACATTATGGGTCAAGGCGCGAAGGAAACAATTCTCACCCCCGCTTTGTGCCGTGCGGCAAGGGGTCTGCTGGATTGGACGCAGGTCGACCTCGCCGACCATGCCGCCGTTTCCCGCAGCACGATCCGCGACTATGAAGGCAAGCACCACGAGCTGCACCGCGCCACCGAAGCGCAACTGCGGCTGGCCTTCGAAAATGGCGGCGTTGCCTTCATCGAGGTCGAAGGCAAGGGCACCTGTATCTGCCTGCGGCCTGTAAGCGAATGATACGCTATTTCGCCGCTGCCAGGCAGCTGGCCTTCACCTTGTAGGCGTAGATCATATTTCCGCGATAATAACCTTCGCTCGGCTGCCATGACTTGATGGTCTGCGGCGTCTCCGCGCATTCGAAGGGCTGCGTGGTCACGAACAATACGTCGTCGCTGACAGTATTGGGCAGCGCGAAGGTCTGCTCATAATAGTTGTCGGGCGCTTCCGCCGGCGGCCGCGCATAGATCTTCAAGGGTTCGTTTCTGAGCGTATGGTACATGTCCGCCAGGATATCGCGGCTGTCGCTGACGATGATCGCGGTACCCGCCTGCCGCGCCAGGTCGCCGGCTTCGCGGCTGACGGCGCTGCGGCCGAGATAACGCTTCATCACCTCGTTTCCATTCGGCAGCACCAGCTGGTGCGCGAAGATGGCAGCGAGCGGAAAGAGCACGCTGGCCGTGCCGTTGATCGCGAACGACACGCGCAGGCCCTTGGGCCAGACCCGGTGAAGCAGCCAGACGGCGAGGATCGTGCCGGCGACATAGGCCGTCACCGCCCAGTTGGCATAGGCCTTGGCGATCAGCGCCTGAAAGGTGATCAGGAGCACGACAGGCACGGAAAGCCAGATCAGCAACTTCTCGATCGGGCCGCCTTGCCCTCTCAAAGCCCGGTACACCGCCCAGAGGATCGCGAAGAACACGATCGGGCCGACGACGCCGAACTGCGCGGCGAAGAACTCGATCCCGTGGCCGACATTGAGGCTCAGCCCGCTCCAGTGGGCGATGCTGGTCGTGTGCTTGATCGTCGTTGCGTCATGGGTGGCGTTCCACCAGACGTTCGGCGCCGCCACCACGATGGCAGTTGCGGCCGAAATGAAGAAGTCGCGCCATCCGATCCGTGCCATCGGCAGAAGCAGCAGGGCGATCAGGCCGCCGGGGACGACGAACAGGATGGCGTACTTGGATAGAAACGCGCAGCCGAAGGCCACGCCCATCAATAGCGCCAGTGCGATCGAGCGCTGGCGGGTCAGGCCGAAATAGGCAAACAGCGCGACAGCCAGGAAGAAGAGCAGGATGACGTCGGTCGAAAAGAAGACGGAAGACAGCGCGACGCCGGGCAGCGTGATGTAGGTGACCCCCGTCCAGCCCTCGATCTCAGGGCTGACGAAGCGCTTGGCGAGCTTCATCAGCACGAAAGCGGTCGCCATGTGAACAAGGGGGCCGCAAAGCCGGATCCAGAAGATCGCTGTCGATCCCGAAAGCTCGGTCATCGCGCGGATCACCCAGGCGATCATCGGCGGCTTCGAATAATAGCCGAAGTCGAGATTCTGCGACCAGAACCAGTATTGCGCCTCATCGACGAACAAATCCGTCGTGTCGAAGTGCAAGGTGACGATGCGCCAAAGCGTCACGCCGATAATGATGAGGATACCGAGGCGTGGGGACATGCGTCTGATTTCCGTAACTGGACAAACCATCGTCGGCCAAAGCGCAACACTTCGCCGGCTCAGTGGTTAAACACGTCCATTACTGTTGTTTTATGACGGGAATTCAAAGCACCCGCAGAGGCATGGCGACACGGCCCGCTTCAATACGGTCGAGAAGTGCGACGGCCGTGAGAACAGACACGGCAAGAAAACATGCACCCAAACCCAGAACAATCATTGCTCAATCCCTATGACGTCATGTCGTGATTTGGCGGGGATATAACACGAAGCTTGCTTCGAACTTGTAGCAGCGGCGCAACGTCACACCAGTATTTCATGGATGGTTATTCGCGTTGCTCCGAAAGCCCACATTCATAAAATGGGTATTAACCTTCAGGCAAGGAATTAACCATAAACATTGCAATACACGTCGGAATGGGAAAATTTTAGCGTTCCTAGCAGGCATGACGCCGAACCGCCGTACCGGCTTAATCCGGTATCGATCTCTCAAGTAGCTCTAAGATAGTCCGCATTGATCGCGACAGGTCCGACCGCCGGCGTTAGCCCGCGTCAGGTCCGCACGCATCCGTGTTGGTGTCAGGAGGCTTGATTTCTCTTCGGGCGATATGCCCGGGCATCGGTTGGGGACAGGCGTGGGGCAGAATATGCCATCGGATCAGGATCGTGGAGCACAGGCGGGCAGCCTGCGTGACCGCCTGCGCTTTGCCGGCCTTGATGCCGAGCAGTGCGAGATGGTACGGCGCTATCGCCCGGCGCTCCAGCAGCACCTGACCGCGGGCCTTCGCGATCTTTTCCAGCGTTTCCAGTCTTTCCCCGATGCCGCCCGCAATTTCGAGAGCGAGCGTCAGGTCGATCGGCTCCATGATCTGCAGACGTCGCACTGGGATGTGCTGACCGATGCCCGCTTCGACAGCCTCTACGCCGAGCGCGTCAAGGTCCTGTCGGACTCCGAAAGCAAGATGGGACTGGACCCTCGCTGGCATGTCGCCGGCCACGGCGTCGTCCTCGAACATGTCATTGCCGGCCTCGCCGATGAGCTCGCCGGCTCCTCCTTCCTGCCAAGCGTCAAGCGCCGCAAGCGCGAGATAGCCGATCTCATGACCGCGCTCATCCGCCTCGTGATGGTCGATGTCGAGATCGCCGTGTCGCTGCGCTTCAATTCCCTGCGTGCCTCGCAGCAGCGCCAGATCGCCGATCAGCGAAGCAGCGACAAGGCCGAGGTCGCCCGCGTATTCTCCGACGTCATCGAAGGTCTGGCCGCCCGCGACCTGACGGCCCGCGCCGTCGTCACCGAGGACGGTCCGCACAATGATGTCGCCCTGGCGCTGAACGGTGCGCTGGAAGTATTGCAGACCGAATTCGGCGCGATCAGCGAACGCACCTTGAAGGCCGAGGCATCGGTGCAGGTGCTTGGCCAGTCCGCCCGCAATCTCTCCGGCCACGCCTCCGGTCACGCCGAGCAGCTGCTGGCGTCGGCCGCGACACTCGCCGATCTCTCCGAAAACGTGCGTCGCAGCGTCGCGGGCAGCCGCGCGGCTGAAGATGCCGCCGCATCGACGCGCGCGGCAGCCGAAGCAAGCGGTGAGGTCGTTGGCCGCGCCATCTCCGCTATGGCTGATATCGAGCAGTCCGCCGAGCGCATCGGCCAGATCATCGGCGCCATCGACGAAATCGCTTTCCAGACCAATCTGCTGGCGCTCAACGCCGGCATCGAAGCCGCCCGCGCCGGTGATTCCGGCCGTGGTTTTGCCGTCGTCGCGCAGGAAGTCCGTGCGCTGGCGCAACGCTCGGCCGATGCCGCCCGCGAAATCAAGACGCTGGTCACCACCACCAAGTCGCAGGTGGATGCCGGCGTGCAGATGGTTGGCCGTACGCAGGATTCGATCGGCAGCATCGTGCGCCAGGTCACCGATATCAACGCCGCCATCGCCTCCGTCGCCAGCCAGACCAGCGACAACGCCTCCGTGCTCGACGCCGTCACCACCGACGTCAAGGGCCTTGGCGCACGCGTCGCCGAAAGTGCCGGCGTCGCATCGCATGCAGCCGACGGCGCCGACGATCTCCACACCGTCATCGTTGAGCTTGGCCGCACGGTCCGCGAATTCCGCATCGCCCGCAATCGCGCCGAGGCGGCCGAGCGTCGCCCTGTGCGCGCCGTCGATGTCCAGCCCGCCCGCCGGGTTGTTGAGGAGGCCGACGCGCCATTCGATTTCAACCCTCCGCTCGCAAGTCTCGGAGGCGGACGAAATGCTTACTGAAGCACTGAATTATGACGGCGGCTCACATTCGTTGGGCGCCAATCAGCAGATAGGGAAAGTCTGATGGCAGCAAAAAAGAGTGGGAAGACGCTGAACTTGGCGGCGACCATTGACCTCAACGAAGCCGCCGCCCTGCGCGACAAGTTTCTGTCGATGCGCGGCAGCGCCGTGTCGATCGATGCATCGGCCGTCGAGCGCGTCGGCGCCCTCGGCGCGCAGGTGCTGATGTCCGCCGCCAAGACCTGGGATCAAGACAAGCATGCGTTCACCTTCACCAAGGTTTCGGACGCGTTTCAGAAAACCATGCAGCTGATCGGTGTGGATGTTCACCCGCTGCTCGCCAAGGAGATTTAGTAATGAAGAAAAGAGTGCTGACCGTGGATGATTCACGGACGATCCGCAACATGCTTCTCGTGACCCTCAACAATGCGGGCTTCGAGACGATCCAGGCGGAAGACGGCGTCGAAGGTCTCGAGGTTCTGGAGACATCCCACCCCGACGTCATCGTCACCGACATCAACATGCCGCGTCTCGATGGCTTCGGCTTCATTGAAGGCGTTCGTCGCAACGACAAGTACCGCGCCATTCCGATCCTGGTCCTGACGACCGAAAGCGATGCCGAGAAGAAGAATCGCGCACGCCAGGCCGGCGCCACCGGCTGGATCGTCAAGCCTTTCGACCCTGCCAAGCTGATCGATGCCATTGAGCGCGTAACCGCTTAAACTCAGGAATTTCTTTTATGGATATGAACGAAATCAAAGAGATCTTTTTCCAGGAATGCGAGGAACAGCTCGCGGAACTGGAATCCGGTCTTCTGAAAATGAATGATGGCGATCGTGATCCGGAAACCGTCAACGCGGTATTTCGCGCCGTTCACTCGATCAAGGGCGGCGCTGGCGCCTTCGGTCTGGACGATCTCGTCGCCTTCGCCCATGTGTTCGAGACCACACTTGATTGCGTTCGTTCCAACAAGCTAGAGCCGACCCAGGACGTCCTGAAGGTCATGCTCAAGTCGGCCGACGTGCTCGCGGACCTGACGAACGCCGCCCGCGACGGCGGCAGCGTCGACGAGAGCCGCAGCCGTGGCCTCGTCAAGGAGCTGGAAGCGCTTGCCAACGGCGAACTCCCATCGCCGTCCGCCGCTTCCGAAGCGCCTGCAGCCGCCCCAGTGCCGGTCGCAGCAGCACCCGTCAAGCCGACCGACGAGAGCGGCTTCGAGCCGATCCCGTTCTCGTTCGACGACTTCAGCGACGACGAGACCTTCGAGATCACCTTCAAGCCGCGCTTCGAGCTCTATTCCAAGGGCAACGACGCGACGCTCCTGCTGCGCGATCTGAGCCGCCTCGGCGAGATGAGCATCTATTGCAACATGGATGCGCTGCCGGGCCTCGACGAGCTCGATCCCGAAGCCGCCTATTTCTACTGGAACATCACGCTCAAGACCGACAAGGGCGAAGACGCGATCCGCGCTGTCTTCGAATTTGCCGAGTGGGATTGTGAACTGACCATCACCACGGTTGCCGCCGAAACCGAAGCCGCTCCGGCCGAGGAATTGCCGATGGTGCCGGTACCCTTCGACCTGTCGGCGCTGGATGACGGCACCGATGCGCCGGCTCCGGAAAAGACGGAAGCTGCCGTTGCGGTTGCCGCTGCGGAAACGGCTTCGAACGTGACGCAGATTGCGTCCGCCGCTGCCCGCGTCGAAAAGAAGGAATCGGCTGCTGCCGCCAATGCAGCCGCTGCCGCTGCCGCCCAGAACAATGCCGCCGCCAACAGCGCCGGCCAGACCATCCGCGTCGATCTCGATCGCGTTGACCGCCTGATCAACCTTGTCGGCGAGCTCGTCATCAACCAGGCGATGCTCTCCCAGAGCGTCATCGAAAATGACACGACCGGCACGTCCTCGATCAACATGGGCCTCGAGGAGCTGCAGCAGCTCACCCGCGAGATCCAGGATTCGGTCATGGCTATCCGCGCGCAGCCGGTGAAGCCTGTCTTCCAGCGCATGTCGCGTATCGTCCGCGAAGTCGCCGACATGGTCGGCAAGTCGATCCGCCTTGTTACCGAAGGTGAAAACACCGAAGTCGACAAGACCGTTATCGACAAGCTTGCCGAACCGCTGACCCACATGATCCGCAATGCCGTCGACCACGGCATCGAAAGCCCGGAAAAGCGCACCGCCGCCGGCAAGGATCCCGAGGGCACGATCAAGCTCTCCGCCAAGCATCGTTCGGGCCGCATCCTGATCGAACTGCAGGACGACGGCGCGGGTATCAACCGCGAACGCGTCAAGCAGAAGGCAATCGACAACGACCTGATCTCGCCGGACGCCAACCTGACGGACGAGGAAATCGACAACCTGATCTTCGCGCCGGGCTTCTCCACGGCCGACAAGATCTCCGACATCTCCGGTCGCGGCGTCGGCATGGACGTCGTCAAGCGCTCGATCCAGGCGCTCGGTGGTCGTATCAACATCACCTCGCGACCCGGCCAGGGCTCCGTCTTCACCATGAGCCTGCCGCTGACGCTCGCCGTCCTCGACGGCATGGTCGTCACGGTCGCCGGCCAGACGCTCGTCGTTCCGCTGACGGCGATCGTCGAAACGCTGCAGCCGGAGGCGTCCGCCATCCACTCCTTCGGCGCCAGCCATCGCCTGATCTCGATCCGCAACTCCTTCTGCCCGCTGGTCGATGTCGGTCGCATCCTGAACTTCCGCGCCACCCAGGCCAATCCGGTCGAAGGTGTTGCCCTGCTCGTCGAATCCGAAGGCGGCGGTCAGCGGGCGCTGATGGTCGATGCGATCCAGGGCCAGCGTCAGGTTGTCATCAAGAGCCTCGAGGCGAACTACACCCACGTTCCGGGCATTGCCGCGGCAACCATCCTCGGCGACGGTCGCGTCGCGCTCATTCTCGATGTCGATGCAGTCGTGGGCGCTTCGCGCGGCCAGGCGCTGAGACAGGAAGTATCCTTGGCGGCGGCGGGTTAAGTCATGTCCTATATCGTGAAAAATCTGAGCGAAGGGCACCGCGAGCTGATCGCGTTCCGCGTCGGCGATCAGGAGTTTTGCGTCAATGTCATGTCGGTTCGCGAGATCCGCGGCTGGACGCCGGCAACGGCCATGCCGCACTCGCCTTCCTACATGAAAGGGGTCATCAACCTGCGTGGCGCCGTGCTGCCGATCATCGATCTCTCGGCCCGTCTCGGCATGAAGCCGACCGAGCCGACGCAGCGCCATGTCATTATTGTGGCCCAAGTTCACCGAAAAGTAGTTGGTCTGCTTGTAGATGCGGTGTCGGATATACTGACTGTTAGTGAAGACAACGTACAGCCAACGCCCGAGATCGCGTCCGAACTGCAGCGTCAGTTCGCGCGCGGGATCATGGCGATCGAGAAACGTCTGATCTGCCTGTTGGAACTGGAAGCCATATTCCCTGACGCGGAAAGCGAAGCTGCATGAGTGTCTTGAGTGCAAAAGATGTAAGACCGGGGAGCCCCGATGAGGTTCTGGCGAGCGGCGAATACCCGCTGACGCGCCGCGACCTCACGGAAATCGCCGCGATGATCTACTCGGATGCGGGCATCTTCCTCAACGAGACCAAGGCATCGCTGGTCTATTCGCGTCTTTCCAAGCACATTCGCAATCTCGGCCTCTCCGGCTTCCGCGAATACTGTTCGCTGGTGTCTTCGCAGGCGGGTGCCGGGCCGCGCCGCGAAATGCTGTCGCATCTGACCACCAATTTCACGCGCTTCTTTCGTGAAAATCATCACTTCGAGCATATGCGCGATCACGTGCTGCCGGAACTGTTGCAGCGTGCCAAGTCCGGCGGTCGCGTCCGCATCTGGTCGGCAGCCTCGTCGGATGGCCAGGAGCCCTATTCGATCGCGCTGACGGTGCTGTCGATGATGCCGAATGTCGCCGACTACGATTTCAAGATCCTCGCGACCGATATCGATCCGAAGATCCTCGCCATCGCCCGCGCCGGCGCCTACGACGAAAGTGCGCTCGAAACCGTTTCGCCCGCCATGCGCAAGCAGTGGTTCAGCGAAGTCAATATCGACGGGCGCCGCAAGTTCCAGGTCGATGACCGCGTCAAGCGGCTGATCACCTATAACGAGCTTAACCTGATGGCCCAGTGGCCGTTCAAGGGCAAGTTCGACGTCATCTTCTGCCGCAACGTCGTGATCTATTTCGATGAGCCGACTCAGATGAAGATCTGGTCGCGCTTCGCCGAGCTCATGCCCGAGGGCGGTCATCTCTATATCGGCCACTCCGAGCGGGTGTCCGGCGATTCCAAGCATGTCTTCGACAATATCGGTATCACCACGTACCGCTATACGACCAAGGGCCTTGGGAGGAAGGGATGAGCATGGCGGCACGTGTTCTCGTTGTTGACGATTCTCCCACCATGCGCGGTCTCATCACCGCGGTGCTGCAGTCCGACCCTGACGTCGATGTCATCGGCCAGGCCGGCGACGCCATGGAAGCGCGCGAGGCGATCAAGAAGCTCAATCCCGATGTCGTGACGCTCGATATCGAGATGCCGAACATGAACGGCCTCGATTTTCTCGAGAAGATCATGCGTCTTCGCCCGATGCCCGTCATCATGGTGTCGACGCTGACGCATCGCGGCACCAACGCGACGCTCGCGGCATTGGAGATCGGCGCGTTCGATTGCGTGAGCAAGCCGCAGCCTGGCGACATGCGCCCCTTCGCCGACCTCGCCGAAAAGGTGAAGGCCGCCGCCCGTTCGCAGCGCCGCCCCGTCATGGCTCCGCAGCCCGTAACACCGCCGCCCGCGGTTGCCGATTATCGCGTCGGCCGCAAGGTGGTCGCGATCGGTTCCTCGACCGGTGGCGTGGAAGCGCTGATCACCGTGCTGCAGAAATTCCCGGCCAACTGCCCGCCGACCGTGATTACGCAGCATATGCCGTCGACCTTCACCAAGAGCTTCGCGGAGCGGCTGAACCGCCTCTGCGCTCCTGTCGTGCAGGAAGCGACGGATGGCGCGCGGCTCGAAATCGGCAAGATCTATCTGGCCCCCGGCGGCGAGCGGCATCTGCAGGTGGTCAATCCATCCGCGCCCTGCTGCCGCCTTCTCGAGCGCGAGCCGGTAAATGGTCACCGGCCCTCGGTCGATGTTCTCTTTGATTCCGTCGCCGAGCTTGCGGGTCGCAATGCTGTCGGCGTGATCCTGACCGGAATGGGTCGCGACGGCGCCGCCGGTCTCCTGAAAATGCGCCATGCAGGCGCCCGTACCCTCGGACAGAACGAAAAGACCTCGGTGGTCTACGGGATGCCGCGGGTAGCTTTCGAACTCGGGGCTGTCGAACAGCAGCTGCCGCTTAATGCCATTGGCGAGGAAATCTTGAAGATGACCGCCCGTAAGGAAGGAACTGACTAATGTCACTCGCAGAGAAAATCAAAGTTCTGATCGTCGACGATCAGGTCACCAGCCGCCTGCTGCTCAGCGACGCGCTGACCCAGCTCGGCTTCAAGCAGATCACTGCCGCTGGCGATGGCGTGCAGGGCATGAAGATCATGGCCCAGCAGCCACACCACCTGGTCATCTCGGACTTCAACATGCCTAACATGGATGGCCTCGGCTTCTTGCAGGCCGTCCGCAGCAATCCGACGACCAAGAAGGCAGCCTTCATCATCCTGACCGCGCAGGGCGACCGCGCGCTGGTCACCAAGGCGGCGGCCCTCGGCGCCAACAACGTCCTGGCCAAGCCCTTCACCATCGAAAAGATGAAGGCGGCGATTGAAGCCGTATTTGGAGCGCTGAAATGACAGTCGAGGTTGCGGCCCGCCGTGTTCATATCATTCAGGGCGAATGGAAGGTCCTGAATGATCCGAACGCGGTCTTGACGACCATACTTGGCTCGTGCGTGGCTGCATGCCTACGGGATCCCGTGGCCGGCGTTGGGGGGATGAACCACTTCCTTCTGCCGGGCAACGCCACGACGCCCATGACGGGGGGAGATGCGACGCGCTATGGCGTGCATCTCATGGAACTGCTGATCAACGGTCTCTTGAAGCAGGGCGCGCGTCGCGACCGCCTGGAAGCCAAGATCTTCGGAGGAGCGAAGACGATCTCGACATTCTCGAATGTCGGGGAACAGAATGCCGCTTTTGCCACGCAGTTTCTGAAGGATGAAGGCATCCCCATCGTCGGTTCCAGCACCGGCGGCGATCACGGGCGCAAGCTCGAGTTCTGGCCGGTCTCCGGTCGCGCTCGACAGTACCCGCTCACAGGTGCCGAAACCCAGAAGACCGTCGCGCTCGAACAGCGTCCGGTTGCCCCGCAGAAGCCAGTTGAAACCAGTATCGAATTCTTCTGAGCCGAGGTCCTAATGAACGTGAATGCACAGGCGGATCAACCGTCGCCGGTCGAAGCTCTGCCCGATATCCTGATGCGGGTCGTGTCCGAACTGCACGACATCGCCTATCTGATCGAACGGATCGAACCGCAGCTTCTTGAGATCGGCGGCGAAAATCTGCTGAACGCGCCCGAAAGCATGAAGGTGCTCCAGGGTATCGACCTTGCCGTGCAGAAGGCACGCGGGATCGCCGAGTTCATCGACACGATAACCGGCGAGATCTCCAATGAGTGGATGGTCGACGTCGCAACGGCGCTCAGCCTCGTGAAGCTCAGCGAAATGCAGCGGGCACTGGGCGGTGGCGGCATGCGCCATGGTCATTCCCAGCCGATCAACAAGGCTGCGGGCGACTTCGATTTCTTTTAGAGCATGTCGCGCGCAAAAGCGTGCAGCGGTTTGCGATGCCGACACGCGATAAAACAATGGCTTGAAGCGTGGCGCGCAAATCCGAAGGATCGCTGCACGCTCTAGCCGGCATTCTTACTTAAACGTCAATACGAAACGCTCGCACAAGTTTCGGCTTTTATAGGTCAAATTAGGCGATAGGCCTGCTTTGTCTGTAAAGATCGTGCGAGAACAGAATGAATCTGTTAAATCAATTAGTTCCGATTATTAGGAACTTTAGTTCCCTTGGGCGGAATCGCCTGCTGGCGTTGGCCGGCATCGGGGTTGTTTCCGTGGCGCTCATTCTCGGCGCCGCTCTATTCGTTAACAAACCTGCTCAGGAAACGCTTTATGTCGGACTTGATTCGTCCGATCTGAACCAGATCAGCATTGCGCTCGCCGAAGCCAATATTGCATTTCAGGTCGGCTCCGACGGTTCGAGCATCACAGTGCCCGCCGGCATGACCGGCAAGTCGCGTCTGCTGCTCGCCGAAAAGGGCCTGCCCAACAGCAACAACGCTGGCTACGAACTCTTCGACAAGGTCGGCTCGCTCGGCCTGACCTCCTTCATGCAGGAAGTGACCCGCGTTCGCGCGCTGGAAGGTGAGATTGGCCGCACGATCCAATCGATCTCCGGCGTATCGGCGGCGCGCGTGCACATCGTCATGCCCGAGGTCGGCAACTTCCGCCGTGCCGAGCAGAAGCCGACGGCATCCGTCATGCTTCGAGCGAGTGCCTCGACCGGCCGCGCTGCGGCAAGCTCCATCCGTCACCTTGTCGCCTCGGCCGTGCCGGGGCTTGATGTCGGTGATGTGACCATTCTCGATTCCGCCGGCCAACTGCTCGCCTCTGGCGACGAGGCCAGCAACAGCAACCTCAACCGCTCGCTCGGTATCGTCCAGAACGTCCAGGATGAAGTCGAATCCAACATCGACAAGGCGCTCGCCCCGTTCCTCGGCATGGACAACTTCCGCTCCAGCGTTACCGCCGACCTGAACACGGACGCGCAGCAGATCCAGGAAACCGTCTACGATCCGGAATCCAAGGTCGAACGCTCCATCCGCACGACCAAGGAAGCGGCCCAGTCCCAGCAGACTGCGAACGACAACGCCACCACGGTTCAGCAGAACGTTCCGCAGGCGGCTCCTCCAACCGGTGGCTCGAACGGTCCGGCCTCGCAGGACAAGTCCGACAAGAAGGAAGAGCAGACCAACTACGAGATCAACAGCAAGACCACGGCGACGACCCGCAACAGCTACAAGGTTGAAAAGCTCTCGATCGCGGTTGTCGTCAACAAGGGTCGCATCGCAAAGATGGTCGGCGAGCCTGCCGACCAGACGAAGATCGACGCTTACCTCGCCGAGATGCAGAAGATCGTTGCCTCGGCTGCAGGTATCCGCACCGATCGCGGCGACGTGGTCACCGTCACGGCCATGGACTTCCTCGAAAACCAGCTCCTCGAGGAAACCGGTTCCGGCGTCCGCGTCATGGACATGCTGAGCCGCAACCTCGCCGGCATCATCAACTCGCTCGCCTTCGTGGTCGTGGCCTTCCTGGTCATCTGGATGGGTGTCCGTCCGATGGTCCGCAGCATGACCGGTGGCGGCACGGCGATCGGTGGGGACACGTCGATCGAAAGCGCCGGCCTCGAACTTCCGGACTTCGCTCCGGCAGGCGACGCAGGCGGCGGGGCACTTATGGATGGCTTCGGCTCGGACTTCGGCTTCGACAGCACCGAGGATCTCCTCAGCCTCGGCGACGACGACGGCAGCTTCAATCGCCGCGTCAAGGAAGGGCCGGAGCGCAAGCTCGCCCGAATGGTCGAGATCAACGAGGAACGCGCTGCGAAAATCCTCAGGAAATGGGCGGTCGACAACGCCGCATAACAAAAGGGCCGGGAAACCGGCCCTTATCTTTTTTGGCACATCGGAAACACGAAAACGGTGCATGACTCGCGTTTGACGCGAATCGTATTGCCATATGGCCTCGAATCATCTTAGCTTACTATAACTTCTAAGAGATGAATTCCTTGTGCGAATCGGTGCACAGTTCGTAACGAAAGTAAATCCCCAGAACTCGGAGATGGTGGTTTGCTCTCATTGACGTACCTTTTGGATGATTCGCGGAGAAGGTGCATTTCGTTGCTGACAGACGTGATCAAGCTTTTTTCGTGATAAGTTCTCAGCCTCAGGAATTGCCAATGGACATGCATATATTGCAAGCTCTCAAGAGCGAAACGAGGACAGGGAACTTCGTCGGGATTGCTGCGACCAACCTGTCATCGCGCTCGGAACTCATTGCCCAGCTGTGTGAGATAGCGGGCACGGGAAGGTTGCAGCCGGGGCTGCGCATCCTGACCGATTACGTGGGGGCTTCGCACTATCTCCTGGCGCGCGCTGATCTCTTGCAGGAAGCAGGCCTCGATTTCGTGGTCTCGTCCGATTGGCCCTTTGATCTCGTCACCAATCTCGCAGAGGCGTTCGTCGGCGGTTTCGGTCGTGCCACAGAGCTTGAGAAGTGCATGCAGCTCTTCCAGCCGCACTTCGCCGTCTTGCCAGACACGGCTGACGTTCCCGATGGCGCAAGCCGCCAGTATTGCTCGCTGATGTTCAATATCGGGCGCTCGCGCCTGGCGCTGATGTTCCTGTTCGATGATGGCTTCATCCTCTCGCAGGAGCGCCTGAGGGATGTCGGACTGCTGACGGCCTATTACACGAGCCTGCTGCAGTACAGCGGCACCAAGTCCGATCGCGACTTCGAACTGACCGATCGCGAACTCGAGTGTCTATTCTGGATCGCCGAAGGCAAGACCAGCGATGAAATCGCGATGATCCTCGGCATCTCGCGAAACACGATCAACAACTACATTACCAGCGTCATGCGCAAGACGGCGACGAAGACACGTTCCGAAGCCATCGCATTCGCTGTCAGAAATAACCTGGTGTAAGGAGGACGCGCTCATGGCATATGCATCGGGCCGGTCGATCAGCAGCTCCGACACCATCTCGCGCTCCACGCGCGCCAATAGGGTCAGCAGCCGATCCGATCTTTTCCCACGCCTCGTCGCCATGCAGAAGCTGGCCGATGCGCAGAACTTTGCGGTCTATCGTTTGTCGGGCTCCGGCCTGCCGGCCAAGCAGCGCCTGATCTGCGAGCTGGAAAACTGGGGTTCTGCCAACGCTTCGCTGCACAAGGCCTTTGTCGATGCTTACGGCGATGCGCTGATCGAGCATGTCGAGAAGTCGCTCCTGCCGCTCGCCTGGGCCGGCAGCCACGATCGCAGCTTCCCGGGCGCCATCGGCATGGCGCCGTTCGTCGTGCGGCTTCCAGATGGCCTCGTGCCGTTCTCAGGCCTCGCTTTCCCCGTTCGCCTCGGCGCGATCGGCAATGGCTTCGTTGTCTTCACGGGCGATGATCTCGATCCGCCGAACGACATGGTCGTCGAACTGCACGGTCGCGCCTGCCAGGTGATGATCGACCTGCTCTCGCTTGACGAACGTCGCGTGGCCGCCGCCGAAGCGCTGAGCGAACGCGAGATCGCCTGCCTGCAGCTCGCCGGCGATGGCCGCATCAGCGAAGAAATCGCCGACAAGCTCGGTCTGTCCGTGCACACCGTCAACGCCTATCTGGGCTCGGCGACGATCAAGCTCGATTCGGTCAACCGCATCCAGGCGATCGCCAAGGCAATCCGGCTCGGTTACATTAGCTGAGAAATAATACTTAGCTGGCGAGCGCCTGAAGCGGCGGTACGTTGTAGCGCGCCTGATTGAGGCTCTGCTCGAGAAACGCCGTGTTTTCGTGCGGATTCGCCGAAGGGTTCTCGAAAGCGATGTGGTTGATCTCGATGCCGGCATGTTCGGCGGCGAGGGTAAGCTGCGCGTATACGGTTACGCCGCGTGGCTTGATCTCGAGGTCGATGACGACCTCCGGTTTGCCACCCCATTCCAGCGTATAGCTGCCGCCATGACCGAAATTGACGGTGCCGGGATGGAAGAACATCTCGGCTGCCGAGGAAACGAGGTCTGAAAGATTGCCGTAATACTCAAATCGCAGGATCGAAATCAGGTCCGAAGCATCAAGCAACCGCAATTCGGTGGCGACTGGGCTGATTGCTTCGGCAAGAATCTTCTCGCGCTGGGCAGAGTAGGGGCATTTTTTCATTCGTTTATCTTACCCGGTTGTTCTTGGCCTGCGCCGCGTACACCCGATGAATGAGCTCCGCGACGGCCTTGTAGAATACTGACGGGATGACACTATCCACCGAGACTTGCGCAAACATGGAGCGCGCAAGCGGCGGATCTTCGAAAACCGGTATTCCGTTCGTCTCGGCGATCTCTCTGATTTTTAACGCAATTAGGTCCTGGCCCTTGGCAACGACGATAGGCGCGTCGTTTTCCTCGCGCACGTAGCGCAGGGCAACCGCAAAGTGGGTCGGGTTGGCGATGACCATGGTCGCGCGCGGCACGTTGGCGATCATGCGGCGCCTTGCGCGGTCGCGCATCAGCGCGCGCTGGCGGCCCTTCACAAACGGGTCACCCTGCGATTGCTTGTTTTCTTCCTTGATTTCGTGGCGCGACATCTTCAGTTCGGTGAACCAGTGATAGCGCGTCCAGAAGAAGTCGACGATCGCCACCAGCGCGGTCGCGACCAGGACGACGAGCGTGATCTTCTGCATGGCCGACATCATGCGGGTGAAGATCGTTCGCGGATCGGAGAATAGCGCGTCGATAGACGCGAAGTAGTCGCTGCGCAGCAAAAGCACCATCACGACGCCGACGATGACGATCTTCGTCAGCGATTTGCCGAACTCGATGAGGCCCTGGAGGCTGAAGAGCCGCGACCAGCCCTTGGCGGGCGATATGCGCGACCATTGCGGCCTGATGCGCTCGAGCACCGGCACGGGCAGGTTCTGGCCGATCGAAGCGGCAACGCCGAAGACCATGAAGAGAATCATCGCCGGCGCGAGCAGCTGCGCGCTCACCCAGCCAAGATGGACGAAGAGCGACAGCACGTCGGTGCCGGTGTCGATCTTCCACTGGTCCGGCTGCTCGAAAATATCCTTGAGCGATGCCCCGACCACGCTGAGCCCGTTCGGCAGAAAGAAGATGAGATAGATGTAGGTGGCGAGAACCGTGGCGAAGAGAGGCAGTTCGCGCGAGAAGGGGGTATTACCTTTCTCTGCCGCGTCGCTTTGCTTTTTCGCGGTAGGCGCTTCTGTTTTACTGTCCTTGTCGTCGTCCGCCACGGTCGCGACTCCTGGTCAAAAAGAAAAGGCCGCGCCAGCGCGCGACCTTTGCTTTTGTAGTCCCCGTGGATGCCGTGATCAATCGCGGCGTTCGTCTCGGGCCTATCTGTACACAGTAACAGCGGCTTAGGCGGCAGCCGCACCCTCTGCTTCGCCTTCCTTGAGCTGGATCTGGCCGGAATTGGCCAGGCGAATCGCTTCCTGCGCGATGGCGCGGCGTGCGATTGCGATCTCGCGCGGGTTGATACCCGTCGTACCACTCTGCAGGTCGGATTCGATCATGCGGCGCTGACGCGGGCTGATCGAGGCGAGAACGGCTTCCTTCATCTCCGAAGAGGAGCCGCGTAGCGCCATGGTCAGGATATCCGCGGAAATGTCGTTCAGCAGCATGACGCGGCTGCGCTGCGGCATGATCATCAGGTCTTCGAACAGGAAGATCTTCGGACGAACCTTGTTGACCGATTCGCGGCTGATCGATTCGAGCGACGTGAGCAGGGTATCGACCTGCGGCTTGTCCATCTCGTTCATCAGCTCGGCAACCTTCGTCGAGCCGATCGAATTCTTCTCGGCGTCGATCTCGGCGAGCAGCGTCATGACCTGCTTTTCGATGATCTGTGCCGCCTTCGGGCTCACGGATTTCAGGTTGACGGTACGGTTCATGATGTCGGCGCGGCGGCCGTCGGGAATCTGCATCAGCACCTTGGCGCCGAAGGAAGAGGGCATCATGGACAGGATGTAGGCAACCGTCTGCGGGTGTTCGCGCAGCAGGAACTTGCCGATGAAGGCGGGATCGCCTTCGCCCAGCCGGTCCCAGATGGAGGTTTCATAGGCCTGGAACGCCGTGCGGCGGCCAAGCAGGCTGTCGACTTCGTCGGGCGTCAGCCCTTCTTCGAGGATGCTTTCGATCGCCTTGGCGTTGTCCATCAGACCTGCACCTTCGGTGAACAGATCCTCGAACTCGGCCACGAGGCCGAGCAGCTCATCCGGCGGGATCGCGCGCAGAGCCTGCGCGGATCCGATAATCGTCTGCAGTTCGGCCTGCGTGAAATACTTCAACAGTCTGCCAGCAACCCCTTTCCCCATCGCGAGGAGAACGGCCGCTGCTTTCTCAGCCTGGGTCAACGGTTTCTCGGCAAGAGCGCCGCCGAAATCGTCAAAGTCCATCATGGTCTAACCTCTCCGTCCCTACAGCGGGATCAGGCTTTCTTAGTACCTAAAACTTCTATCAGTTTTACGCCAAAACGTGTGTCGTCATTTTCGAGAACGGTGATCTCGCCGCGCGCGATCTTGCGGCCATTCACCATGATTTCGACCGGCTCGCCGATCTTCTTGTCCAGCGCGATCGTCGCGCCTTCGTTGAGGTTCATCAGGCCTGAGACCTGCATACGGCTGCTGCCGAGCATGATCTGAACATCGATCGGGATGTCCATGATCAGATCCATGTTCGACTGCATCGCGCTGCCGAGCGGGGCTGCGACGCCAGGGGTCGCCGAGCTGTCGCCAAAATCGGACATGCCGCCGAAGTCCGTGGAGCCGCCGAAATCGCCGCCGCCGAAGTCCGTGTCGGTGCCGGTTTCCAGATCGCCGCCAAAGGCCGACAGATCGGTACCGCCGCCAAACGCGTCGAGACTATCGCCGCCGAAATCGGGCATGCCGCCTTCCGCGTCGGTTTTCAGAACGCCACGCAGATCATCGATAGCCTGATCAAGCTCGGCTTCGTTGCCTGGTTGCTCGAGATCCGTGCTCTTTGTTTTTTTCGTCGCCATGAAATCACTATTCCAGTTGAAACTTGCCTCAACCTGCCTTTGGGGCAGGGGCCGAAATCCGTTAATTCATTAAGTAGCGGATGAGGTCGTCATCCGAGTTGATCGTATCCTTCACCCGGACGGTATAATTCTCGCCCGAGCGTCCCAACTCGCACACGTAAAGCTCTTTGCTGTTGGCGCTGACATCGACGCGGACGTCGCCGCTGTCGAGGAAGGGAATAACATCGCCAGCGGCGAGCTTGGAGATGGTGCGCAGCGTCAGCTCCTGAAGATGGATCTTCGCTTCCAGTGTCACCTGCGAGCGCCGAACCTGCTCGCTCATCTGCTCCGTCCATTCCGACGAATTGGCCGATGCGTTCTTGGCGCGCGGCGCGACCACGGTCGTCTTCAACAGCGCTGCCTGGGGAACGATCAGCGAGAATTCCGATGTGATGCCTGACAGCGTGATCGACATGTTGATCGCCGCGGCGAATTCATCCGGCTTGTCGTCGGGAGCCTTCGGCCGCGTCTCGGCGGCGTGCGGAGGCTCAAGGCTAGGCTCGAACCCGCCAGGCGCGTTGACCGCCGAGCGCAGGACGTTGGCGATCTTCTCGAACACGGTGACGGCAAGTTCCAGCTCGATGATCGAGAGCAGGCGATCCGCCGGCTGCTCGACCGTCTCGGGCGATGCGCCAAGCAGATGCTCCATCAGCGTGATGACGAAGCCGTTGCCGCAGGAAAGCGTGAAGTCGGGCGACCAGTTGCGAAGCGATCCGTCGACCAGCGTAACGCTGTCTCCGAGATCGGCGACCAGGTCATGCTTGTAGCCGGCGTGGCAACCGAGATAGTTGACCTGCACGTCGAGGTCGGTCTCGCTCTTGATGACATCGGGGAGAAACACCCGGTAGACGTCGCCGAACGCGGCACAGAGCTTTTCAACCGTCGCCTTGTCGCCCAGCCGGCCTGTCAGCTTCGCGAGCAGGGCGTCGTCCATGACTGGTTTCTGGAGTTGAGCGTTCATGTCCGTTTAGGCCGCCTTGTTCTCACCACCGGGGTTCATCATTTCCTGCTCGACGGCATCGATCGAAGGACGCTCGTAGGCCGAGATCGTCTTGCGGCCATATTCGAGAGCAACCTGCGGAACCGAGCCGTTCATGTAGGCAAGCAGCGTCTGCTTGACGATGACGTAGAGGCGGTGCTGCTTCGAGCGCACGATCTTGATCTGCGAGGTGATTGGCGAGCACACGCAATAGGAAAGCAGAATGCCGAGGAAGGTACCGACGAGCGCCGAGCCGATCAGGTGACCGAGAACTTCCGGCGAATCGTTGATGTGCGCCATGGCCTTGATGACGCCGAGAACGGCCGCGACGATACCGATCGCCGGGAAGGCGTCGCCCATCGTCTGGATGGCGTGGTAGGGCTTCATCTTGTCGTGAAGGATCGTGTTGATCTCTTCGTCCATCAGGGCTTCGATCTCGTGGCTGCGAGCATTGCCGATGATGATCAGGCGAACGTAGTCACAGATGAACGCGGTGATTTCCTTGTTCTTCAGGATGGTCGGCGCGGACTGGAAGATCGACGATTCGGCCGGGTTGTCGATGTGGGCTTCGATCTCGTTGCGCGACTTTGTGCGCAGGTCGCGCATCAGCGAGTAGAGAACGCCGAGCGTGTCGAGATAGTTACGTTCCTTCGGAACCGAATGCTTGAAGGCTTCGCCGAGCGCCTTGCCCGAGTCTTTCACGACCTTCATGGGGTTGGCCATGATGAAGCTGCCGATGCCGGCGCCGCCGATGATGACGAGCTCGAAGGGCTGCCAGAGCGCGTCGATGTGACCGCCCATGGCCATGAAGCTGCCGACGATACAGCCGCAGACAATCACAAATCCGATAATGATATTCATCGCCAGTCCAAACCTGATCGTTATTTTCAACCGAAGGGATAGGAGGGCTAACTTGCGTGAGGCTGATCCTCGCCTTGACGATTAAGCTTTCCGGCAAGCTTTTTGCCAAGCATTTTAGATGCCAGCTTCGCGCAAGGATTTGCTGACAATCTACAGGTGACGAATGGGCCACCATGCCCATGTCTGAGATGCCGCCTCAGCGGAATCGGGGTCGAACACACCACAAATGCCCGGGTTTCGTAACGTTCATCGCCAATGCCAGGAGCCTACCCCGATGCAATCCGGTCTTTATGTTTCTCTGTCGTCGCAGATGGCACTTATGCGTCGCCTCGACACCATCGCGGACAACCTGGCAAACGTGAACACAACAGGCTTTCGTGGCACCGAGGTCAAGTTCAATCAGCTGATCGGCGATACCGATAACAAGCTCAACGCGAAGATCGCATATGTTTCGCAGGGCAACGACTACCTGTCCGCCGACAATGGTGAAATGAACCACACCGGCAACATGCTCGATTTCGCGATCAAGGGCGATGCCTGGTTCTCGCTCGACACGCCGGCCGGCCGGGTTCTGACCAAGGATGGCCGCTTCACGCTGACCGATAACGGTGAGCTGGTCTCGGTGCGCGGATATCCGGTGCTCGACACCGGCGGCGGGCCGATCATGCTCGATAGAAATGCTGGCGAGCCGAAGGTCGGCGCCGACGGCATGATCTACCAGAACAACCGGCAGGTCGCTTCGCTGGGCCTCTTCGAGGCCGATATCTCCAAGGGTTACCTTCGCTACGAAAACAGCGGCATCATGACCACCCAGACGCCGACCGCCGTCACCGACCGCTTCAATGTCGGCGTCCAGCAGGGCTATCTCGAAAATTCGAACGTCAACGCGATGCGCGAAATCACCCAGCTGATCGAGGTCAACCGTGCCTTCGAAAGCATGACCTCGCTCACCAAGGACAGCGAATCTTCCTTCGGCGAAGCCATCAAGACGCTTGGCGGCAGCCGCTAAGCGGAAGGTTTGATCCATGGGCAATGAACAGCTGACCGAGGCGGCGCTTTCCAAGAAGCTCACCCATCTCGAAGCGCTTTCCGCACGCTACGCCAATCCCGATTTCATGATCGCGCCCGGCGGCCATGTGCAGACGATCGCGACCGGTCACTACACGGTCACGGGCCTCTCGCGCCATCTGCGGCTCGGGGAGTTCGTCGCCCACAAGTCTTCAACGGGCGTGCATCTCGGTGAAGTCGTTCGCGTCGAGCCGGATCTTGCCTATGTCTGCCCCATCGAGCCGGGCGAACCGATCGGTATTCATGACACCGTCATCCGCAAGGGTGCCTTCCGCATCGCGCCATCGGACAGCTGGTGCGGCCGCACCATCAGCTCGCTGTGCGAGCCGATCGACGGAAAGGGACCCGTTGTCGAGGGACTGAAGCGCCGCTCGATCTCCAACACCGCGCCGCCCTCGATGACACGCCAGCGTGTCGAGAAGGGGTTCAAGACCGGCGTGCGCGCGATCGACATCTTCTCTCCGCTCTGCTTGGGCCAACGCCTCGGCATTTTCGCCGGCTCGGGCGTCGGCAAGTCGACACTGCTCTCCATGCTTGCGCGCGCGGACGCTTTCGACAAGGTCGTGATCGCGCTGGTTGGCGAACGTGGCCGCGAGGTGCGCGAATTCATCGAGGATACGCTCGGCGCCGACATGCAGAAATCCGTCGTGGTGGTTGCGACCAGCGACGAAAGCCCGATGCTGCGCAAGATGGCGCCGCTGACGGCGATCACCATCGCCGAGCATTTCCGCGACCAGGGCGACAACGTGCTCCTGATCGTCGACAGCGTCACGCGTTTCGCCCACGCGATCCGCGAAGTCGCGACCGCCTCCGGCGAGCCGCCGATCGCGCGCGGCTATCCGGCGTCCGTCTTCACCGAACTGCCGCGCTTGCTCGAGCGCGCCGGCCCCGGCCCGGAAGGCACCGGCACCATCACCGCCATCATCTCGATCCTCGTCGATGGCGATAATCACAACGATCCGATCGCCGACTCCACCCGCGGCATTCTCGACGGCCACCTCGTGCTCCAGCGAAGCCTCGCCGATGAAGGCCGCTATCCGCCGATCGATCCTCTCGCATCGATCTCGCGTCTGGCCCGCAAGGCCTGGACACCGGATCAGGAGAAGCTCGTCTCACGCCTCAAGGCGCTTGTGCATCGCTACGAGGAAACCCGCGATCTTCGCCTGATCGGCGGTTACCGACAGGGTGCCGATCCGGATCTCGACATGGCGGTCAAGCAGGTGCCCGTGATTTACGACGTACTGAAGCAATCCCCCGGCGATCAACCATCCCCGGATTCCTTTGCCGATCTGGCCGGAGCCCTGAAGGCGGCCGCCGGCATCGGCAATCAGCCGGTGCGCAGATAGCCGGACGCCCGAAGATAGCCGACGATTGAAGATAGAAAGACTAGATGTGACCGATTTCGACGATGACGAAAAGATTCCGCCGCTGAAGCCACAGGGCCGCCGCAGGTCGACGTTCAACGATCGCGTGCTCACGATCACCGGCCTGCTGCTCGCCGGCGCGTCCGCGATCTTTCCGTGGTACGTCTTCTTCAACGAAAACAAGTTCGGCATCAATGTCGCCGAGGGTGACCGCACGCGCGACCTGCCGAACTGGCCGGCGCGCAATGTCTTCAGCGTTTCACCGCTGGCCATGGCCAACAAGAACCCGCCGGAAGTAAAGCCGGAGGTCCCCGTCGACCCGCTGACGACGGCCACGGTCTCCTCCATCGGCAAGGAAGACAACAAGGGCGCGCCTGCAGAAGATCAGCCATTCCCCGGAAAGTCGGCCTTTCGCCTGCTGCATGTCGCCAACGGCCGCGCGCTGATCGAGGATACATCGGGCATGTATGTCGTTCGCGTGGGCTCGATCCTGCCGGATGAAAGCCGCCTCGCCACGCTGGAACAGCGCGACGGCAAGTGGGTGATCATCACGTCCAAAGGCGAAGTCTACTGACGTAACCCACGTCGGGAACACACGAGGTCTTGGGGCTCCTTCGCACCGCGGGGGAGCCTTTTTGGTATCTCCCCATCCAGCCCGCCCTTATGAAGCAAGAACGCATTCTCCGTAAGTCTGACGCAAGATTACCGACCTAGGTTCACGGCAGTAAAAAGGAGAGTTCCATGCAACCGATTCAACTGTTCGACTTGGCCTCGCGGCAGGCGGAATGGCTGACGATTCGTCAGGAAGTCGTTGCCGGCAACATCGCGAACGCGAACACGCCAAAGTATCGCGCCAAGGACATCACGCCTTTCCAGGCCGTTCTCGACCATTCGGACGTGGCGATGGCGCGGACCAATGCCGCGCATCTGAGCGGCAACGATCTCAGCACCAAGAACGACATCGACGTCAAGGATGCCGCTCTCGACGAAGAGATGGGCGTACAGGAATCGGGCAACACGGTTGGTCTCGCCGAGGAGCTCTCCAAGGCTGGCGAAATCAAGCGACAGTATGAGCTGAACACCTCGCTCGTCGGATCTTTCAACCGCTTGATGCTTATGACTGTGAAGAGCTAAGAACATGGATCCTTTGTCAGCCGCTTCCAAAATCGCAGCCTCCGGTCTCGAGGCGCAGTCGACGCGTCTTCGCATCGTCTCCGAAAACATCGCAAACTCGCGCTCCACGGGGGATACCCCAGGCGCCGATCCTTACCGTCGCAAGACCATAACCTTCGGCGAAGCCATGGATCGCGCAACGGGCGTGACGACGGTCAACGTCAAGAAGCTGGGCGTCGATGAATCGAAGTTCAGCACCGAATTCGATCCCAACAATCCTGCTGCGGACGCCCAGGGCGTGGTCAAGCTTCCGAACGTCAACATGCTGGTCGAGATGGCCGACATGCGCGAAGCCAACCGCTCCTACGACGCCAACCTGCAGGTCATCAAGCAGACCCGCGATCTCGTTTCATCGACAATCGACCTTCTGAAGAGCCAATAATGATTAACAGCATAAACAGCCTCAGCTCCCTGTCGGTAACGCGCGATCTGAGCGGCGTCGATCTCGGCAAATCCCAGGCCTCCTCGTCCGCCCAGAGCGCCACCAACGACGCCAGCTTCGCTTCCGTCCTCGGCAATGCGGCAACTAGCGCCGTCAATTCGATCAAGGGCGCCGAGAACATGTCGTTCGAAGCCATCAAGGGCACCGCGACGACACGTGAAGTCGTCGATGCCGTGATGCAGGCACAGCAGACCCTTCAAACCGCCATTGCCATTCGAGACAAGGTCGTTTCGGCCTTTCTCGAAGTGACCAAGATGCAGATGTAGTTGATTTTGAGGATTGAGCCATGAGAGCGCTTGCCATTGCAGCAACGGGCATGGATGCCCAGCAGACCAACCTTGAGGTCATCGCGAACAACATCGCGAACATCAATACCACAGGCTTCAAGCGCGCCCGCGCCGAGTTTACGGATCTGCTCTACCAGACCGAACGCGCACAGGGCGTCTCCAACCGCGCCAACCAGGCAATCGTGCCCGAGGGCGCCAACATCGGTCTCGGTGTCCAGACCTCGGCTGTCCGCAACCTGCACATCCAGGGCGAACTCGCCCAGACCGGCAACGACCTCGACGTGGCCCTCATCGGCCGTGGCTTCTTCCAGATCCAGGCGCCCGACGGCACGACGCTCTACACCCGCGCCGGCGCGTTCAACAAGAACGAGACCGGCCAGATCGTCACCGTCGACGGCTACACCGTCGCGCCGAACATCACCATTCCCGTCGGTTCGACGCAGCTTACCATCAGCCGCTCCGGTGAAGTCACCGCGGTGTTGCCGGGCCAGACAACGCCCACGACCCTCGGACAGCTGCAGATCGCCGACTTCGTCAATGAAGCAGGTCTGAAGCCGCTCGGCGACAACCTCTTCCAGGAAACGCCCGCTTCCGGCCAGCCGGTCGTCGGCACGCCTGACGATCCGGGCTACGGCTATCTCAAGCAGAGCTACCTGGAATCGTCCAACGTCGACCCGGTGAAGGAAATCACCGAGCTGATCTCGGCACAGCGCGCTTACGAAATGAACTCCAAAGTCATCACAACCGCCGACGAAATGGCCTCCATCGTCAGCAAGAACCTGAAGTAACAGGGAAGGGCCGAAACATGACGTTTTGCCGGGTAGAACATCTTCGTGGATGGGCGAAAGCCGCACTCGTTGCGGCCATGACCCTTTCGGCGCCGACGGCTTTTGCCGCCGCCGACATGGGTTACGCGGTCATTCCGACCACCATCATCTATCCCGGCGAAACGATCTCCAGCGCCCAGCTGCAGGAAGTCGAGGTCACCAATCCCAATCTGCAGGGCGATTACGCCAAGTCCATTCACGAGGTGGACGGCATGATTTCCAAGCGTACCCTGCTTCCCGGCCAGTCGATTTCCGTCTCGGCGCTGCGCGAACCCTATACCGTTACACGCGGTTCTTCGATCCGCCTGGTCTTCACGGTTGGCGCGATGGCGATCTCGGCCGCCGGCTCCCCGCTTGAAGACGGCATGACCGGCCAGATGGTCCGTGTCCGCAACATGGACTCCGGCGTAATCGTCAGCGGCACCGTGCTCGCGAATGGCACCATACACGTGGCTGCAAAATGAAGATTCTATTCCGCCTTTTCATCGCACTCGCAATGCTCGCGCCAAACGTCCTGGCTGTCACGCCGGCGGCGGCAATGAGCTCGCGCATCAAGGATATCGCCTCGTTGCAGGCGGGTCGCGACAACCAGCTGATAGGCTACGGCCTCATCGTCGGTCTCCAGGGGACCGGCGATGGCTTCCGTGCATCGCCCTTCACCGAGCAGTCGATGCGCGCGATGCTGCAGAACCTCGGCATCTCCACGCAGGGCGGCCAGTCGAACGCCAAGAACACCGCGGCCGTCATGGTCACCGCCAACCTGCCGCCATTCGCAAGCCCCGGCAGCCGGCTCGACGTCAACGTCAGCTCGCTGGGTGATGCCACGTCGCTGCGCGGCGGAACGCTGATCATGACCTCGCTGTCGGGCGCCGATGGCCAGATTTACGCCGTCGCCCAGGGCTCGGTGGTCGTCTCCGGCTTCACGGCACAGGGCCAGGCTGCAACGGTTACCGAAGGCGTGACGACGGCCGGTCGCGTCCCAAGTGGCGCCATCATCGAGCGTGAACTTCCCTCGCGCTTCAAGGATTCGGTCAACCTCGTCCTGCAACTGCGCAATCCGGATTTCTCGACCGCCGTGCGCATCGCCGACGTGGTCAACGGCTACGCCCGCGCTCGTTTCGGCGGCCCGGTTGCCGAGCCGAAGGACGCGCAGGAAGTGATCGTCCAGAAGCCGCGCGAAGCGGACCTGACGCGCCTGATGGCCGATATCGAAAATCTCGCTGTCGAAACCGATACGCCGGCCAAGGTCGTGATCAACGAGCGGACGGGCACGATCGTCATCGGCGCCGACGTCAGGGTCTCACCGGTCGCCGTCAGCTATGGCACGCTCACCGTGCAGGTCACCGAAACGCCACAGGTCATTCAGCCGGAACCCTTCTCGCGCGGCGTCACAGCCGTCCAGCCGCAGACCGATATCCAAGCCCAGCAGACGGGTGGCAATGTCGCCCTGCTTGATGGGCCCGATCTGAAAACGCTGGTGGCCGGCCTCAACAACATCGGCGTCAAGCCCGATGGCATCATCGCCATCCTCCAGGGCATCAAGTCGGCCGGTGCGCTGCAAGCGGAGCTTGTCCTGCAATGACGAAGACCTCTTTTGCGAACATGACGGTTTCGGAACTGGCGAAGCACCTGGTCTTGCCCACGGCTGCTGTCGTCATGCTGACCATCCCTGGCGCCTTCGCGCAGGAGGCACGCACCTCGGCGGGCGGCGAGCTGACCTCCGAGGAAGAAATCAAGCAGTTCTGCAGCAACATCGCCGAGCCCGCGCGCGACCAGCGCTATCTGCTGCAGAAGCAGGAACTCGACAAGCTCAGGGCCGACGTTGATAGCCGCATGGCCGAAATGACGAAGCGCCGCGACGAGTATCAGGACTGGCTGAAGCGTCGGAACGACTTCCTGAAGCAGGCCGAGGCCGGACTGACCGATATCTACAAGAAGATGAAGCCGGACGCCGCGGCGCAGCAGCTTCAGGAAGTGAAGATCGAAGTGGCGGCCGCCGTGATCATGCGGCTGAACGCCACGCAGTCGAGCCTGATCCTGAACGAGATGGACCCGCAGAAGGCAGCGGTCATCGCCAACATCATCGCCAGCGCGTCCGATCCCAATACGTCGAAGGACCCCTCATGAAGAAGCGTTTCCCGGTCGCGATTGCCGCTGTAGCCATTCTGGCCGGCTGCCAATCCCCGCAGGCGATCAACGAGATCGGCCGTGCGCCCGCCATGAGCCCGATCGGCAGCGGTCTCGCCTATGGCCAGACACAGCAGATGTCGATGTATCCGAAGCAGCCGCGCCAGGTCGCCCAAGGCTATTCGCTCTGGAGCGATTCCAAGGCCGCTCTGTTCAAGGACGCACGCGCGCTCAACGTCGGCGATATCCTGACCGTCAACATCTCGATCAACGACAAGGGCTCGTTCGAAAACAACAGCAAGCGCAGTCGCGAGAACAGCAGTGGGTTGAACTGGGACGCGCAGGCCAACATCCTCGGCTGGAACCCGTCGTCGAAAACCGACGTGACCTATGGCTCCGACACGAGCACGGATGGTAAGGGCAAGATCGAACGCACCGACAAGCTGAACCTGATGGTCGCGGCCGTCGTCACCGGCATCCTCGAAAACGGCAATCTTGTTGTCAGCGGCTCGCAGGAAGTGCGCCTTAACCAGGAACTGCGCATCTTGAACGTCGCCGGTATCGTGCGTCCGCAGGACGTGACCGCCGACAACGAAATCTCCTACGACAGGATCGCCGAAGCGCGCATCTCCTATGGTGGCCGCGGCCGCCTGATGGAAGTGCAGCAGCCCCCGCGCGGCCAGCAGGCCGTCGATATCCTCTCGCCACTCTAAGGTCCGGCAAAATGGCAGACGCAGAAGGCACCGAGGGCCAGCCGAAGAAGAAGTCGGCGATGATGATGACGATCATCGGCCTCGCCGTCCTGACACTCCTTGGCGGCGGCGGTGGCTGGGTCGTTGGTGGCATGATCGCGCCCAGCGTGAAATCCGCAAAAGAGGCGGAACAGCCCGCCGAGGCGGCCGAGAAGGCGAAGGCCGGCGAGACCGGACTCCAGAAGATCTCGACGGAAGCCAACAACGTCGTTCAGCTCGAGCCGATCACCTCGAATCTTGCCTATCCCTCGGAGAACTGGGTGCGCCTCGAAGTGGCGCTGCTCTTCTCCGGCCCGCCGGATGTGAAGCTCGCCGAGGATATCCATCAGGACATCATGGCCTATATCCGGACTGTTTCGCTGCAGCAGATCGAGGGCCCGCGCGGCTTCGAATATCTTAGGGATGACATCCAGGAGCGTGTTGACCTTCGGGCGCAGGGACGCGTATCGAAAGTCATGTTCAGGACCTTCGTCATCGAATGATTCGATTCCTAGTGATCTTGGCTGCCATGATGGCGGTCCCGGAGCTGGCGCATGCGCAGCAGCTCCCGTCGAACCTGCTCAACCTGCCGGTGGACGGTTCGGTTGCGGCGTGGATCATCCGCACCTTCGGTCTCTTGACCGTTCTGTCGGTCGCGCCCGGCATTCTGATCATGGTGACGAGCTTCCCGCGCTTCGTCATCGCCTTCTCCATTCTGCGCACCGGCCTCGGCCTCGCCTCCACTCCCTCGAACATGATCTTGCTGTCGCTGTCGCTGTTCATGACCTTCTATGTCATGCAGCCGACCTTCGATCAGGCATGGAAGGATGGGGTTCAGCCGCTCTTGGCGAACCAGATCAACGAGCAGCAGGCTGTCGAACGCATCGCTGAACCGTTCCGCACCTTCATGACGCGCAATACCCGCGACAAGGATCTGGCGCTCTTCGTCGATCTCGCCCGTGAGCGCGGCCAGACGGTCGATACCGGCGCCACGATCGATTATCGCGTACTTGTTCCCGCTTTCATGATCTCGGAAATCCGGCGCGGCTTTGAAATCGGCTTCCTGGTCGTCCTTCCCTTCCTCGTCATCGACCTGATCGTCGCGACCATCACCATGGCCATGGGCATGATGATGCTGCCGCCGACATCGATCTCCCTGCCGTTCAAGATCCTGTTCTTCGTCCTGATCGACGGCTGGAACCTGCTTGTCGGCAGTCTGGTTCGTTCCTTCAACTGACGCGCTGCACAGGCAGCGCTTCTCGATCTTCCAAAACAAAAGGCCGGCGATCAGATCGCCGGCCTTTTGTTTTGATGTTAGCGGAAGGTCGCGAACCCGTCGCGGCCCAAGTCAGAACGGTGAGGTTCTGACGGGCAGGGCGGGCACGTCGAGATGGTCAGGCCCCAGCCCCTGCTTGGCGCGCTCGACTGCCATCTCGTAGGCTGTCTCGAGGTGCCGGCAGAAGCGTTCCGCGTCGAACAGCGGCTTGATCATCTTGTTGTCGTCGATCGTTTGCTTGAACGCGGCGATCCGCTCCGGATTCTCGTAGAGAGCAACAGCCATGTCTTCGTAGGCCTGCGCATCGTCGGCTACCAGCTCGGGCAGCCCGATCGCATTCAGCAGGCTCTCGGTCACGCGCGAGGCGAAGTTGGTGCCCTTCAGCGTCAGCACAGGCAAGCCACCCCAGAGCTGCTCCGACGTCGTGGTGTGGCCGTTGTACGGCCAGGTGTCGAGCGCAAGATCGGCCGCCTGCTGCCTGTCGATATGGCTGCGATAATCCGCATGCCCGCAGAAGACGAGACGCTTGGCGGGAATTCCCCGGCTTTTGAAATATTCGCGGAGATTGGCCTCCGTCTGCTTCGAGACCGCCATCATCCACAGTACGCTGTTCGGCGCGCGGCGAAGCACGTTGCACCAGACGTCGACCGTCTCCGGCGTGATCTTACGGCTGGCATTGAACGATGCGAAAACGAATTTGTCGTCGGGCAGGCCGAATTCACCGCGATCCACGAAGCCGGGCGTCGGCCGGTGGAAGGGATCGTTCGGCTGGTAGGTGTCCGGCAAACGGATGAATTTTTCGTGATAATGCGGGCGCGAGGAATCGGGCAGAACGAACCGGTCGCCGATAATGTAGTCGACATCGGTGTTCGTCGCGCTGCCCGGAAAGCCGAGCCAGGAAATCTGGATCGGCGCGGGGCCCTTGTTCAGAACGTGATAGCGCGTTTCGAATGTCGGGCCCTTGAGATCAACGAGAATATCGATCCCATCGGCCCGCATCCGCTCGGCCATCGCCGCGTCGGATAGATCACCCACCTCGACGACCCGACCCCAGAGGCTTCGGTCGAAGGTGTTGTGCTCGAGGTTCGAAGCGCGCGAATGGCAATAGAGCGTGATCTCGAAACGCTCCCTGTCGTGGAGCTCCAGAACACGGCCCATCAGCTTCATGGTCGCGTGCTGCTCGAAGAGGTCGTTGGAGAGATAGCCGACCCGAATCTTGTCCGCCCACTGATGCGGTCGCGTCCGTCGTGCGTTTGTCTGCTCGACGGTCACGGCATTGTTCATGCTCGAGGTCAGGCGATTCAGCGCTTCGTCGCCACACCACTGGAGATTATAAAATTCGCTCTCATGGTGCAGGAACGCGGTCTGGCCATTGGCGATCAACTCGTCGATGATCTGCTTGTGCAGCTTGATGCTGGTGAGATCGCTGACATGCCGGGCGAACATCAGATAGAGGAAACGCAGCGGCACCAGCTTGGGGAAGCGCTTGAACAGGTTGCGGATCAGGAGTGCCTGGGTTTCGTCGCTCGGGTCGTTCTTGAGCAATCGGATCGCAAGCAGCGTGTGATCGCTGTTGCTGCTTTCGGCGAGCACCTTGACGAAAGGGCTGAGCAGCTCGTCTTGTCCGCGTTTCTTGTAGATGGAGGCCAGCGCGTAAGCCAGCTCGGCATCGAGACTGTGGTTCAGCATGTGCCGCAGGCCGAGCCTGATTGCCTCGTCGTGATTGCCCACCTCGAAATAAAGCAGCGCTGCCTTGCGGGAAAATTCCGATCCGCTTTGTCCCGCCTTCTCGCCGGCCACGGCAAATGCCATCGCCGCATCGGCCTTCATTCCCAGCTGCGACAGGGTACGGGCCAGCAAGGCGTAGGTCTTCGCGTCCTGCTGTGTCTCGAGCAACGCATTCAGCGTCTCCAACGACTTGGTATAGCGCCCGCTTTGATAGTCTTTTGACGCTGCGGAAAACGAAACCACACGATTCACGGTCAAACCTCGTTCAGTTCTTTACGCGGCAAACATCGGGTCCCGCGGGTATGTTCGCCACGGACCCAATGAGGCCATTATGGCGCAGAATGACACGTGAACCTTGCCTGAGGCAGGAAACAGTAACCGTCTCCACTGAGGTCGAAAATGACGTTCGCCTGTTTAAGCTCTCCTTTAACGACTAGTTAACCATTTGTATTCGTTTGAGAAACGGGAGAGGGTCATTAATTAGTCCGCAAGGTTTTGCTGCGAAAGTCATCCTCGACATGACGGGTTTGGTCCCAATGCAGAATGACCAAGTGGCATGAAGCCGAACCGTCATTGCCGGTACATAAGTCCGGTAATGTCCTCCATTGGTATCGAATTTCGGGGACGGATCCATGACAAGCATTAACACCAACAACTCCGCAATGGCAGCTCTTCAGACGCTGCGTAACGTCAACAACAACCTTTCGTCCACGCAGAGCGCTGTGTCGTCCGGTCTTCGCGTTGGCAAGGCTTCTGACAACGCTGCTTACTGGTCGATCGCAACGACCATGAAGTCTGACAACGGCGCTCTTTCGGCTGTTTCCGACGCACTCGGCATGGGTGCAGCAAAGATCGACACGGCTTACACCGCCGTTCAGAGCTCGATCGACGTCGTAACCGAAATCAAGGCCAAGCTTGTTGCCGCAACGGAAGACGGCGTCGACAAGGGCAAGATCAACGACGAAATCAAGCAGCTCCAGCAGCAGCTGACGAGCATTTCCGCTTCGGCTTCGTTCAACGGTGAAAACTGGGTTTCCAGCTCCGGCGCTGGCAAGACCATGTCGGTCGTTTCGTCCTTCATCCGCACCGCAGGCGGCGTCAGCGTATCGACGGCCGGCTACACCTCGACGGCAGACGACCTGCTGTTCGCTGGCGGCGCTGGTATCCTCGATCGTGACGGCAGCGGCACGGTCAGCGCCTCGATCTCTGAATTCTCGATCAGCTCGTCCAACACCAAGGGCGACATCGACAGCCTGATCACCGACGCGGAAACTGCCCTGAAGGGCATGACCTCGCTCGGCTCCAAGCTCGGTTCGCTCCAGAAGGGCATCGACCTGCAGAGCGACTTCGTTTCGAAGCTCAGCGACTCGATCGACTCCGGCGTTGGCCGTCTGGTCGATGCAGACATGGAAGAAGAGTCCAGCAAGCTTTCGGCACTGCAGACCCAGCAGCAGCTGGCGATCCAGTCGCTGTCGATCGCTAACTCCTCTTCGCAGAACATCCTGTCGCTCTTCCGTTAATAGCGGAAAACGCAAGAAATCTGACATCAGTGCGGCCGGGCTTTCCCGGCCGCATTTTTTTATTGCCCCCGTGGTTTCTGCTAAGTGTCGGGTATTTCTTAAATTTCTTCCCGACGAGTTTAGTGTTTCTTAACCATGTTGCGGTCATATGGGCTCATCGAAACGGTGAGTTGATCAGCAAATGCACGGTCAACAGGCATGACGCTGACCGCCGTTTCCGGTAATAGTCCGGAATGTCCCTTCGTACGAAAAATTGCCGATAAGGGGCTTTTTAAATGACCAGCATTCTCACGAACAATTCCGCAATGGCAGCTCTTCAGACGCTGCGCAGCGTGAACAACAACCTCTCGGACACCCAGAGCGCTGTGTCGTCTGGTCTCCGCGTCGGCAAGGCAGCTGACAATGCTGCTTACTGGTCGATCGCAACGACCATGAAGTCCGACAACGGCGCTCTCTCGGCCGTTTCCGACGCATTGGGCATGGGCGCCGCCAAGGTCGATACCGCCTACACCGCCGTCCAGAGCTCGATCGACGTCGTATCCGAAATCAAGGCCAAGCTCGTTGCTGCGACCGAAGACGGCGTCGACAAGGGCAAGATCAACGACGAAATCAAGCAGCTTCAGCAGCAGCTGAAAAGCATCTCCGCTTCGGCTTCGTTCAACGGTGAAAACTGGGTCTCCAGCGCAGTTGGCCAGACCATGTCGGTCGTCTCCTCCTTCATCCGTACTGCAGGCGGCGTCAGCGTCAGCACCTCGGGCTATTCCGCTCTTGCCGACGATCTGCTCTTCAGCGACGACCAGACCGGTATCCTGGATCGCCAAGGCTCCGGCACGCTCATCACCGACTCGATCTCCGAGTTCTCGATCACCTCGACCGACACCAAGGGTGCGATCGATGAACTGATCACCGACGCGGAAAGCGCTCTGAAGAGCATGACCTCGCTCGGCTCCAAGCTCGGCTCGCTGCAGAAGGGTATCGACCTGCAGACGGACTTCGTTTCCAAGCTCAGCGACTCGATCGACTCCGGCGTTGGCCGTCTGGTCGATGCGGACATGGAAGAAGAGTCCAGCAAGCTTTCGGCACTCCAGACCCAGCAGCAGCTCGCTGTTCAGTCGCTGTCGATCGCCAACTCCTCTTCGCAGAACATCCTCTCGCTGTTCCGCTAAGATCGCCGGCGCCTCCGGGCGCCCGCGTAAGGATACGCCTCCGCTTCGGTGGATGGTTTTCGAAGGCCGCGCTCTCCGGAGCGCGGCTTTTTTGTTGTCGTTAACTTTTTGTTAACCAAACTCATGTCTTGTGGCCATCATTAAACGGTATGTTAACCAAGCTTAAGAAGCGGTTAGCAGGCATGAGGCTGATGAACCGTTCCCGGCGGTAGACCGGGATGTCCCTTTTAAAAGTTTGCCAACAAGGGGCGCTCTTTTCATGACAAGCATTTTGACCAACGTTGCGGCGATGTCCGCGCTTCAGACACTCCGCGGCATCAACACCAATCTCGAGACGACACAGGGCAACGTGTCTTCGGGATATCGTGTTGCCGAAGCCAAGGACAACGCGGCCTACTGGTCGATCGCGACGACGATGCGCTCGGACAACAAGGCTCTCTCGGCTGTCTCCGACGCACTCGGTCTCGGTGCTGCCAAGGTCGACACGGCCTATGCCGCGATGGACAACGCCATCAACATCGTCAGCGAAATCAAGGCCAAGGTCGTCGCCGCCACCGAAAACGGTGTCGACAAGACCAAGATCCAGGATGAGATCGGGCAGCTCCAGCAGCAGCTCCTCAGCGTTGCGCAGTCGGCATCGTTCTCGGGCGAGAACTGGGTCGCCGGCAACGGCACGAAGAGCGTCGTCTCCTCCTTCGTCCGCGGCGCCAACGGCGAGGTCTCTGTCCAGACGACCGACTACACCCTTGACGACAATCCTGATGGCAACGTGCTCTTCGGCATGCAGCCAACCGGCGAGATCGACACCTCGACCGGCGTCATTGGCTCGGAATACGGCACCTACGGCTCCATCTACAACATGGATATCTCGCAGCTCAGCGTGGCCGACCTCAACACCACGCTCGGCAATGTGGAAACCGGCCTCAGCGCGCTCACCAAGGCCGCGTCGCAGCTGGGCTCGATTTCGACCCGCATCGACCTCCAGGACAGCTTCGTTTCCAATCTCAGCGATTCGATCGATTCAGGCGTCGGCCGCCTCGTCGATGCCGACATGGAAGAGGAATCGAGCAAGCTGACCGCGCTCCAGACCCAGCAGCAGCTGGCAATCCAGTCGCTCTCCATCGCCAACTCGAGCGCTCAGAACGTCCTCACCCTGTTCCAGAACTAAGCTGGTTCATCGGCGTCGCCAACGCCACAAAGACAATCGTCAGAACATTGAAAGCCGTCTCGAAAGACGCGGCTTTCTCTTTGTTTTTGAAAAGAGAATCAAGGTTGCGCGAGGCTTGCGAGACCGTTTGTCGGCTACTTGCGCTGGCTGTATGCCTTGGTTAACTTCTCTTCAGAATTGATTTGTTTAGCGACGAGCCGATCGGGAAATCCGGTTGGCGGCATGACGCCACACCTGTCGCTGCCGGCGGTCCGGTCTATCCTCTCCTCTACCATAGAGCTCCCAAAATGACCTATCGAATCACCAGCTCCGCACAGGTAAACGCTCTCGCCGCATTGCGGATCATCAATAAGGAAGCAGCGACGACCCAGCAGCAGGTATCATCGGGCATGCGCGTGGAAACGGCTGCGGATGATGCGACTTATTGGTCCTTTGCGAGCGTTCTGCGCTCCGACGGCAGCTCCATGACCAACATCCACGATGCGCTCGGTGTCGGTGCCTCGAAGGTCGACACCGCCTACACCGCGATGGACAGCCTGATCGATCAGCTGACCAGCATCCGCGCAACGCTCGTTAGCGCCAAGGAAGACGGCGTCGACAAGGAAAAGCTCAATACCACGATCGAGCAGCTCAAGCAGCAGATGAAGACGACAGTTCAGTCGACGAGCATTGCCGGCGAAAACTGGCTGTTCAACCAGGATCCTACGCTGACCACCTCGCGCTCGGTCATCGGTGGCTTCACCCGGGCGCCCTCCGGTGAATATCAGCCGCAGAACATCACATTCCCCGCTGACCAGACCGTCATGATCGACACCAGCAACGCCAATCGCGGCCTGCTCACCAAGTCCGTGGACGCCAGCACCTTGAACAACACCGGCTCGACGGCGCCGCGCAACTACTATCTGCTCAATGCCGGATCGGTGACCGGCGCCGACGGCGACGAGATCAAGCTCGACAACAACACCACGACCGAGCAGGTCGATGACATGATGTCTGTTGTCGATAATCTTCTCTCGACGCTCACCACGACCGCCGCTGGCCTCGGCACCATGAGCGCCCGCATCAACGACCGCATCGACTACACCGCCAACATGGCCGACATCATCGACAAGAATGTCGGTGCGCTTGTCGATACCGATATGGATGAGGCGTCGGTGCGTCAGACGGCGCTGCAGACGCAGCAGAAGATGGGCGTGCAGGCGGTTTCCATCCTCAACACTGTTGCCAGCAAGGTTCTCGTTCTGCTGCAGTAATCGCGGATCACGGTTGCGCGCCGCGCGACGGCGCCCTTCATCTTCGCACAAGTTTGGCCTCCTAGGGTCAGGGACAACAGGCGTGGTGAAAACCGCGCGAAAGATTTGTTTGGTGCAATGTGAGGCGCGGCATGTCGCAGGCTTCTGCTGATACGAGGTGGGTTGAGTGAGCGCGCTACTGTCCCGTCTGAAAGACTTCGGCGAACCCGCCGTCGCCGCCCCACCAGTGGTCGATACGCCGTTTTCTGAAGATTTCGGCGGTTTCGACGACATCGTCTCCGAGCCAGTCATCGACATTGAGGCGGAACGCCGCGACGCCAACGCGGTTGGCGAGGCCAGGGCGACCGCGGAACTCACCGAGAAATTCGAGGCCGAGGCACAGACGGTTGCGCTTGTTCATCAGCGCGAGATCGAAGAGCTTCGCAACAAGTACGAGACAGAGATCGCCGAGCTCGTCGCTGCGAAGGTCAAGGCGATCTCCACCGAGCTTGCCGATCTTGTCAGTGCCACGGTCGCCCGCACGCTGGCTCCCGTCTTGACCGAGGCTCTGGCTGAAAAGGCCGCTGTCGAACTGGCGGCGCAGCTTCGCGATGCCGTTCTGGACGGCGAGACCGGCACGATCACGGTCAAAGGCCCGGAAAGGCTTTTCAATATCCTGAAGAACGAACTCGGCGAGAAGGCAGACCTGCTGCGCCACCACGAGAACGACGATATCGACCTGATCGCCGAGTTTGATGACTCGGTACTCGTAACCCGCATGTCTGCCTGGGCGGCGAGCGTCAAGAAAGTCCTGGAATGAGCGACAGCGAAAATCACCATCACGGCAAGAACGAGGTCATCATCATCAAGCGACATGGTGGTGGCGATCACGATGGCGCCCATGGTGGCGCCTGGAAAATCGCCTATGCCGACTTCATGACAGCGTTGATGGCCTTCTTCCTCGTCATGTGGCTGGTCAATGCCGCCAACGAGGAAACCAAGGCCTCCGTCGCCACCTATTTCAACCCGATCAAGCTCTCTGACGAAAAGCCGACCGAGAAGGGCTTGAAGAAGCCGGTCGACCAGGCCGACGGGCAGGAGAAGGCCGACAAGTCGAAGGAAAAAGAGGATCAGCCGAACCAGGGCGCGGCAGCGGCCAGCGGTGAAGACCAGACCTCGACCTCGGGCGACCAGAAGAACTATTCCGAAGCGGACTTCTTCGAGAACCCCTATTCGGTTCTCGCCGAAATCGCCCAGGAGGTCGGACAGCAGGCTAACGTCAGCGCCAAGGGCGAGGGCGGTGCGGCCGATTCAGGCCCCGCAACCGGCGCCGACGGCGGTGAAGCCTACCGCGACCCGTTCGATCCGGACTTCTGGACGAAGCAGATCGAGGTGACGCGCGCCGACAAGACGCAAGCCGACGATCCGGCAAAGCAGGCGATCGAGCTCGCCAAGGCCGAGGATGCGAAGGCCGAGCAGGCCGCAGCCAAGGCCGCTGACGCCCAGAACCCTGAAACGGCAGACAAGACTACCGACAAGACGAAGGACAAGACCGCCGACAAGGATGGCATAGCGCCTGAAACGCAGACCGCTGAGCAAAAGGCCGTCGAGCAGCAGCAGGAAGCCAAGGATCTTCAGCAGCAGATCGCCCAGCAGATCGGCGGTATCGCCGGCAAGCTCGCCGAGGGTCTGACTGTGACCCCGGCCGAAGGCGGCCTCCTGGTCAGCATTTCCGACCAGAGCGACGATTCCATGTTCAACGTCGGCTCCGCCGTTCCGCGCAAGGAGATGGTCCTTGCCATGCAGAAGATCGGCGAAGTGCTGAAGGAGAAGAATGGTGTCGTGGCCATTCGCGGCCATACCGACGGCCGCCAGTACAAGGGCGAGAACGAGAACTGGCGCCTTTCGATGGATCGCGCCCAGGCCGCCTATTACATGGTGGTGCGTGGCGGGCTCGACGAGAAGCGTGTCTCCCAGGTCTCGGGCTTTGCCGACCGCAAGCTCAAGGACACTGCAGATCCGTATGACGCGTCCAACCGCCGTATCGAAATTCTTCTCCAAGCCGATCAGGGATAATCGATGAAGCGCCGGCAGCACAGGCATCTCCTGCCCCTCGCTTTCAGCCTTGCGCTGACGGCGACCGGCGTCGTGCGCGCGGAAGAAGCGGCAACGCCCGCCGCCCACGCCGAGGCGCCGGCCGGACATGCCCAGGCACCAGCCGAAACACCAGCGGTCGGGCATGGCGAAACACCCGCAGAGCCGCCGGCAGCGCATGCGGAGACGCCGGCACCCACGGAAGCGCAGACATCGTCTACCGGACACGGCGACGCGGCGGCACCTGCCGAGGCATTACCCGTCGTCCCGACGACGGACGACAGCGGCGACACTGTGCCATACAAGATGCTGCGCTCGCTGCAGTTCGTGCAGGACTCTGTCGTGCTAGGCGACCATTCGGCCAGTGAGATGCAGCGCTTCATGCTCGGTACCATCGACAAGCGCCTGCGCGCCGTCGACCCGACCGTTTTCGATGATGACCGCAATGTCGATGCCGCATTGATCTACGCCATGAGCGGCGGCAATCCGCAGACGCTCGAATATCTGGTGGCGCGCGATGTCAATGGTTACTTCGATAACCGCGTGACCGACATCCTGCGCAAGTATCTGAGCGGCAAGGGCCTCCTCGTCGGCAAGACGCTGGTGGATATGGCGCAGGAGTATAAGGACAAGAAGATCGGTCCCTATCTGGCGCTGGTCGGCGGTAACGTCACGATCGCCAAGAGCCCGGAAGAGGCGCTCAAGCTCTACGATCTCGCGCGTCTCAATGCGCCGGGCACGATCATCGAGGAAGCGGCCTTGCGCCGCTCGGTTGCGATCTGCGTCGATAAGGGGATGGTCGATCAGGGACTGCAATATTCGCAGCGTTATGTTCGCCGCTTCCTGCACTCGCCCTATGCCAGCCAGTTTGCCGATCTCTTTGTGAAACTGCTTGTCGATCACGATCATGACGTGAAGCCGGATGACGTCATCGGCATCCTCTCCTTCATGGATGATGCGCGCCAGCGGGAAATCTACCTGCGCATTGCGCGCGCTGCCGCGATCGCCGGCAAGGGCGAACTTGCCCGCATGGCGGCCGGCCACGCCCAGACCCTGTCGGGCGATAATAATAACGCCTTTGGCGCATTGGCTGATTTCTACGGCGGCATGGCCGCGATCCCGACCGACAAGATCGATACCGCCGCTCGCGATATTTCGACGATCGCCGACAAGGCGCTTTCGCCGCGCGACCAGATCCTGCGCGCTGCTGCGCGCTCAGTGGCCGAGCAGGTGCTTCGACAACCAGACGCTGCAAGCCTGACGCAAGGCTCTGCTAATACACCAGATGGTCAAGAAGCCAGTTCTGAACAGGCGGCCGGGGGAGGATCGGCCGGAGAGGGGGCGGTTCCCGACGCCGTGCCGGCGGCCGGATCGCAGTCAGCGGATCTACAGAACACCGACCCCGCATTCAGCTCATTTGTGACCTCAAGCCGCTCTCAGTTGGATGAGATCGACGGCCTTTTGAACAAAGAAAGCAATTGATATGATGGATATCAGCGTTCCGGCTGGAGCCGCAGATGCTGCCGCCGGCGCCAAGGCCAATCGGCCGGCCGGCAAAGGTTCGGACACGGACAGTAACGGTGGCTTCTCGGACGTCCTGAACAAGGCGAATGCCAATTCCGATCGCAATCCGGGTGCCAAGACCAATGGTCAGCAGCCGACCGGCACTGCCGATGGAGGCAATGGCGCCGTTGGCTCGGCGCCGCACCGGCAGAACCCGAAGGCTGTGATCGATCTCGGCAACTCGGCCGCACTGGCGCAGGCGGAAGCCGATGCGACGGCGGCCAATGCCGGCAAAGACGTTCAGAAGACAGGTCGGGTCGATATCAAGTCGCTGCGCAAGCAGATCGACGACACAAAGGCCGATGGTACGGCCGAAGACGTTGCCGACAAGATCGCCGCGCCGACATCCAAGGACGACAAGACAGGCAAACCTGTCAAGACCGAGGCCAAGCCCGGAGCGGCCGATGACAGTGCTGTCTCGGACGTCCTGAGCATGCTCGGAAACGCGCCGGTTGATAGCGCATCGGCGGCCGCTGCAGCATTGTTCGGACAGAAGGCGCATGATACCGCGCCCACTGACGTCAAGGACAAGTCTTCCGGCAAGCAGAAAACCAAAGGTGACGCCGTCGCCGATGTCGCCAGCGCCTTGACCTCGGCCACCGACGCCGCGTCCGACGTGGACATGCCTGGTGCGACCACTGCCGGCGATACGGTTGGCCAGACCTTCCGGCTGACGCGTGCAGACAGTCGTGGCACGTCCATGGACATGCATCTCGGCATCGAGAAGGACGCAGCCGACGTTGGCGGAAAGGCGAACGTCGAGACCGTTACGATCCTCGATTCGCGTCGCTATATCGGCCTTGCGCAGAACACCAATTCCGCGGCCGTCACGGCGGCGATCGCTGGCGACAAGGAATGGGCGCACGCCATGCAGGCTTCGTCGTCCCTGTCGAATGCCGCTGAACTCAGCAGCACCGGCAAGGTCGTCAACACGCTCAAGATTCAGATGAACCCGATCGACCTCGGCCTCGTCACCGCGACGCTGAGGCTGCAGGGCGATACTCTGAACGTCGATCTGAAGGTCGAGACCGCAGCCGCCTATAGGCAGCTGAGGGAAGACCACACAAAGATGCTGGAGTCGCTGCGCAGCCAGGGTTACGCCATCGACGGCGTGAGCGTCAGCATGGCGCCGGTCGCCAACACCGATACCAGCAGCCAGGCGAACGCACAGAGCGGCTCGCAGCAGGGCTCCGCCCAGGGGCAGGGCGGCGAGGCGCGCGAGCGTCAGAATCAAACAGGGCAGCGCAGTACCGGAGGCTTCAATGTTACAGGTGAGAGCGACGCTACGAGCGCTTCTTCTGGCTCCTCTGGCAGCAGCGGCACTGGCGACGTATACCTCTGACGCGCGGGCGTCCGATGGTGCCTGCGAGCAGGAGATCCAGTCGGCCGCGCTGAAATACGGTATCCCCGAGGGCATCCTCTATTCCGTCGGATTGACCGAAACGGGCCGCAAGGGCTCGCTCTACCCCTATGCCTTGAACATAGAGGGCAAGCCCTTCTTCCCGCCTTCGGAGCGCGATGCGCTGAGGCAGGTGGATACGGCTCACAGGTCGGGCGCCAAGCTGATCGACGTCGGCTGCATGCAGATAAACCAGTTCTACCACGGGGAGAATTTTCGGTCACTGGAGGAGATGTTCGATCCCCGAACCAACGTGGAATACGCCGCACGGTTTCTGAAGAACCTGCACGATCGCCACGAGACATGGACCATGGCGGTCGCCCGCTACCACGCCGGCCCCAATAATGACCCCGCGCAGAAGCAATATGTCTGCCGCGTCATCGCCAATCTGGTCGCCACGGGCTATGGGAAATGGACTCCCAATGCGAGCAATTTCTGCCGCGGCTAACTCGCCTAAAGATAGCGAAAAAAGAACAAACCGGAAATGTGTCATAATATGGCAAGAATTCGGGCCAATGTGGCAAGGCAAGTCACAATTTAGGACATGTTAACTTTTCCACGAAACTTTTGTGTGCATAATTTTGCCTACCCACTAAATGTAGAGCAAATCGGGGGGCAATTCTTAATCAACTATTAATTTCCGCCCATGAGTTCCTACAGCTTGTCCCAGAATCGTGCGATTCGTACCCATAGGTCATCGATGTGCCACAAGTGATTCGGAGGCGGACGAATGATCGTAGTGGTTGATGAGCGTGAGCTCGTGAAGGATGGCTACACTTCCCTTTTTGGTCGAGAAGGTATTCCTTCGACCGGTTTTGATCCAAACGAGTTTGGAGAGTGGGTGCAGACGGCTGCTGATTCAGATATCGCAGCGGTCGAGGCGTTTCTGATTGGCCAGGGCCAGCAGACGTTCGAGCTGCCGCGCGCCATTCGCGATCGTTCGATGGCACCCGTCATCGCGGTCAGCGACCAGCCGTCGCTCGAAAACACGCTTGCACTTTTTGATTGCGGCGTTGACGACGTCGTTCGCAAGCCGGTTCACCCGCGCGAAATTCTTGCACGTGCAGCGGCCATCCGCCGCCGCCTCAAGGCGATTTCCACGCACACGGACATCGGCGCCATCCGCGTCTTCTCCGATGGCCGCGATCCCGAGATCCACGGCGAAGTCTTCGCACTGCCGCGCCGCGAGCGCCGCATTCTCGAATACTTGATTGCCAACCGCGGTCGTCGCGTCACCAAGACCCAGATCTTCAATGCCATCTACGGGATTTTCGACGAGGAAGTCGAAGAAAACGTCGTTGAAAGCCACATTTCCAAGCTTCGCAAAAAGCTGCGCAAGAAGCTCGGCGTCGACCCGGTCGATTCCAAGCGCTTCCTCGGCTACTGCATTGATTGGGAATAGTTTTTTGGCGTCCTAGGTGGGCGCGGCGGTCTAGGCTTCGATCTTTCTCCGATCACGCAATTGCCAGACAGCTTCACGCAAGGCCCACCGGATACTCTCAAGCCTACTAAGGGAATCGAGGTTTTCAGATGAGCATTTTCGGCAGCATGAAGACGGCTGTGTCCGGCATGAACGCACAGGCGAACCGCCTCAGCACCGTGGCCGACAACATCGCCAACGTAAACACGTCGGGTTACAAGGCGGTATCGACCGCCTTCTCGTCGCTTGTCCTGCCTTCGAGCTCGGGCAACTACAACTCCGGCGGCGTCCAGACGTCGGTTCGCCAGTCTGTCTCCGCACAGGGCGATATCTCCTACACGACGTCGGGCTACGACCTCGCCATCTCCGGCGACGGCTTCTTCATCGTCCAGAGCCCTGATGGCGTCCCAGTTCTGACCCGCGCAGGCGACTTCACGAAGGATCCCGACGGTAACCTCGTCAATTCTGCCGGCTTCAAGCTGATGGGCTATTCCTACGATTCCGGCGCACCGGCTGTCGTCGTCAACGGCTTCTCGGGTCTGGTCCCTGTTAACGTCGCCCAGTCCGGGCTGACGGCGATCGCCTCGACCGCCGGCACTTTCGCCGGTAACCTGGATTCTGGCGCCGAAATCGCGACGGGCAACCTGCCGGCCGACAACGCTGTGCCCATGACGGCCGATACCAAGCAGATCTCGATGGTCGGCTACGACAAGCTCGGCAATACCGTTCAGTACGATTTCTACTTCACCAAGACCGACACGACCATCCCGCCGCCTGCTACAGGCGCCGCGAGCACCTGGGACGTCACGGTCTACCGCCATGCGGACGCCGCAACGGGCAGCACCACGTCCTTCCCCTATTCGACGGCAGCCGTCGGTGGCGGCACGATGGAATTCGACGCCGAGGGCAAGCTTGTTTCCGGCAACTCGCTTCTCATCGACGATCCGGTGACGACAGGTCAGATCCAGATGGATCTCTCCGGCTTCACGCAGCTCGCTTCGGAGTTCTCCGGCAAGGGCACGCCGAACGGCCAGGCAGCCAGCCCGGTCGACAGCGTATCGATCGGCAAGGACGGCACCGTCTCGGCGAAGTATGCGGACGGCACGTCCAAGCCGCTCTACCGCATTCCGCTGGCAACCGTTGCGAGCCCCGACAACATGACGCTCATGAGCGGCAACGTCTACAGTGCCAATGGCACCTCCGGCGTCACGGTCACCGGCTTCGCGCAGACCAACGGCTTCGGCTCCATCCAGTCGGGTGCGATCGAAAGCTCGAACGTCGACCTCGCCGGCGAACTGACCGAGATGATCGAATCGCAGCGCAGCTACACTGCCAATTCCAAGGTGTTCCAGACGGGGTCCGACATCATGGACGTCCTCGTCAACCTCAAGAGATAAGTAGGGTAACGGGTTAGCCATGTCGCTTACGTCCGCACTGAATACCGCGCAGAGCATATTCAACAATACCGGCACTCAGAGCAGTGTCGTATCGAACAATATCTCCAATTCCAGCAACAGCGATTACGTTCGCCGTCAGGCGATGGTCACGACGTCGCTGAATGGTGCGCAGGTTGTGAAGATCAGCAGGGCGCAGGAAGACGCCCTGATGCGGCAATGGCTCAAGGCAAGCGCACAGGACAGCGCCCAGCAGACGTTGCTGGGCGGACTGACCGACCTGAAGTCGGTGCTCGGCGGCAATGACTACGAAACGTCGCCGGCCACCTATCTCTCGACTTTCCAGCAAAAGCTTCAGGCATTCCGCACGTCGCCGAGCAGCGCGATCGCCGCGCAGAGCGCGGTCACGGCCGCGCAGGATGTCACCAATTCGTTGAATGACGCGACCAAGTCCGTCCAGCTTATCCGCCAGAACGCGGACAAGGAGATCGCGACCCAGGTCGATACGCTGAACACGCTGCTCGCGCAGTTCAAGACGGCCAACGATGCCGTCAAGGGCGCGACAGCCAGCGGTGGCAACCCGGCCGATGCGCTCGACGAACGCGACAAGCTGCTGAAGCAGATTTCATCGATCGTCGGCGTCAAGACCGCCGATCGCGCCAATGGCGACATGGCGCTTTACACCAATGACGGAACGGTCGTTTTCGATACCGTTCCCCGCACGGTCACCTTCGTCCCGCAGGATACCTACACGACGGGAACAAAGGGCAACGGCGTCTATATCGACGGTGTGGCACTCGCCAGCGGTCAGGGATCGACGACGACGGCCAAGGGCAGCCTTCAGTCCCTGCTGCAGATCCGCGACGAGGTCGCTCCGACCTTCCAGTCGCAGCTCGATGAAGTCGCAAGGTCCCTGGTGACGATGTTCTCGGAAACCGACGGCGCGACGACCGAGCCGGGCCTCTTCGTCTGGAAGACCTCGACCGGCCTCGACGGCGACACGCCGACGACCCCTGATGTCATCAACGGCATCGCTGGTACGATTACGGTAAACACAGCGGTAATCACCAGCCAGGGTGGCGATCCGATGAAGCTACGCGACGGCTCCATCACCGGATTGACCAACCTGAACCCGGACAATGCCAGCGGCTTCTCGGACAATCTCGACACGCTGTACACCGCGCTGGGCTCGGCACAGGACTTCTCGTCGGATGCCGGCATCTCCTCGAATGTCAGCGTCATCAGCTACGCTCAGAACTCGGTCGGCTGGCTCGAACAGCTCAGAAGCGACGCCACGACGGCATCGGAAAATACAACCGCTGCCCTCTCTCGCTCAACCGAAGCGTACTCAAATGAGACAGGCGTCAACCTTGACGAGGAACTGACACTGCTGCTTGATATTGAGCAGTCTTACAAGGCGGCCACCAAGATATTGAATGCCGTCAACGAGATGTACCAGTCGCTGCTGGACATTGCGAGGTAAGCCCATGAAAAGTTCATTTATTTCGAGTTCGGCCATTCAAAACGCGATGCGACTGACCATTCGCCAGTCGCAGACCCAGCTCGTCAAGTCCTCGCTTGAGGCGACCACCGGCGTCTACGCCGATATCGGCGCCTCGCTTGGTTCCGGAGCTGCGAAGAGCGTCAATTTCAGCGCTGAGGTCACACGGATCAAGGCACTGCAGGGCAGCAACTCGGTTGTATCAGGTCGCCTCGAAGCATCCCAGCTTGGTCTGACCAGCATGAAGACGGCGGGCGATGCGCTCGTCTCGAAGCTGACCGCGCTGCAGGGCAGCCAGGACAACACCAGCATCACCGTTGCCATGCAGTCGGCGGGCGACGCGTTGTCGTCGCTGATGGATACCGGCAACTCGATGCTCAACGGCGAATATCTCTTCTCCGGTATCAACACCGACATCCAGCCGCTGACCGATCAGACGGATGCCGCAACCGACGCGATCCAGAAGAATCTCGACGCCTGGGCAAGCAGCCTCGGCAAGACCAAGTCCGAGCTGAGCGGCGACGAGATGGACACGTTCATCTCCAACTTCGTCGAGCCGATGTTCTCGCAGGATACGCTGAACGCGACCTCGACGCCGCTGCCGTTCCCGCCGGTTGGCGTCGGCACGCCCACGCCGCCGCTGGCTTACGTGACGCCGCCGGCATGGGCCGACTGGTCAAGCGCGTCGAACCAGAACATGACGAGCCGGATCAGCAACTCCGAGACCGTCACGTCCTCGACCAATTCGAACTCCGAAGGCATGCGTTACTTCGCGCTCGCGTCGATCACCGTTTCGGCGCTCGCCGGCACCGGCCTCAGCGGCGACGCATTGGCGATGACCACGTCGAAGGCAATCGGCTACGCCGCGCAGGGCACGACCGGCATCGTCACCCAGGCGAGCCAGCTCGGTCTGTCGCAGGAGCGCGTCACGAAGGCCAACGACGCCCTCGATGCGCAGTCCAGCATCATTCAGAACAAGCTCGTCGACCTTCAGGGCGTCGATCAGTCGGAAGCGTCCACACTGGTCAACACCCTGCAGACGCAGCTCGAAACCGCATACACGATCGTTTCAAAAATTCAGCAGTTGAGCCTCGTGAACTACCTCTGATGATCAGCGGTAGAAGTACAAGTACAAAGAAGGATGCATGAATGTATCAGTTCTCTTACGCCGAGGTCATGCAAGACTCGGTAGCCGATGCAAAGGAGCGGGAACGTCAAGTTCTCGACCGGTCCATCGAGCTGCTCGCGATTGCACGGGACAAAGAGAAGTATGGCCGTGAGGCTATCGATGCATTGTTTTACACCCGACGCGTTTGGGTGAGCTTTATCGAAGACCTCAAGCATCCGGACAATCAGCTCGAAGTTCAGTTGCGCGCCAATCTGATCTCGATCGCTATTTGGATCTTGAAAGAAAGCGACCGGATCCGGAAACGGCAGTCGACCAACTTTCAAGGCATTATTGACGTTACCACCATCATCAGGGATGGACTTAAATGAAAAGCACGCTTCGTATCTCGCTAAAAGCCGGGGAAAAGATCTTCATCAACGGTGCGGTTTTGCGCGTCGATCGCAAGGTCGCGCTGGAATTCCTGAATGATGTAACGTTCCTTCTGGAAAACCACGTTCTCCAGCCGGAAGACGCGACAACGCCTCTGCGCCAGCTCTACTTCATCGCGCAGATGATCCTGATCAACCCTGAGGGCAAGGATCAGTCGACGGCGATGTTCCGCAAGTCGGTGACGATGCTTCTGACCTGCTTCAAGAACGAGGAAGTTCTGGCCGAGCTGAAGCGCATCGACGGTCTGGTTTCGACCGGCCGCGCCTTCGACGCCCTGAAGGCCATCCGCGGTCTCTACGTTATCGAAGACAACATTCTGAACAACCAGGAAATGCACCCTGCAATGGTTGAGCAGATTCGCAAGGAGATCGCACCATGGCGGTAGGCGCAACCGGTTCCGCGACAACGACGCAGAACACCTCATCGACGACGTCGACTGCTCAGCAGAAGGCGACGCTCAATTACGACAACTTCCTGCAGCTTCTCATTGCTCAGATGAAGAACCAGGATCCGACGGAACCCGTCGATGCCAGCCAGCAGATGGCGCAGCTCGCCAGCTTCTCGCAGGTCGAGCAGACGATCCAGACCAACACCAAGCTGGACACGCTTCTGGCAAGCTCGAGCCTGACGCAGGCCAGCAGCTATGTCGGCAAGTACATGACCAGCGCCGACGGCACCGTCGCCGGCACCGTCGATTCCGTAAAAGTGTATTCCGACGGAATTATCGCGACGACCACCGATGGGAAGAGTATTCTCGTCCAGGCGGGAATCACTGTCGCGGATCAGGCGCCCAAGTCGACCACGACCGGCAGCTGATCGAAAAGAAACTGAACGACGGTCCGGCCGGGTTGCGGACGGACCGAAAGGCGATATGAGGTTGCCTGGATGAATGAAGCTGACGCACTCGATCTGTTCCAGGCGGCGATCTGGACGGTTCTCGTTTCCGCCGGGCCGGCCGTGGCCGCGGCGATGATCGTCGGTCTCGTCATCGCGCTGTTCCAGGCGTTGACCCAGGTCCAGGAAGCAACGCTCACCTTCGTCCCGAAGATCGTCGCGGTTTTGGTGACGATTGGTATCTCCGCTCCCTTTGTCGGCTCGCAGATTTCGATCTTCACCAATCTCGTCTTCTCGCGCATCCAGTCCGGCTTCTGAGCCACCCTCGCGCAAGCTTCGCCATTTAACTATCGATCCGAATTCTGGGCATCATGCCCGTACATCTCATGACGAGACGGAATCGATATGGCGCAACCACCCGCACTCCCCCTTCCGAAAGCCGGCCCCAGCCTGCGTGACGTTGGCTTTGCCCTTGGCATTGTCGTCATCATCTGCGTGCTCTTCCTGCCGATCCCGCCGTTCCTCATCGATATGGGCCTGGCGTTCTCGATCGCGCTGTCCGTGCTGATCCTGATGGTCGCGTTGTGGATCCAGAAGCCGCTCGAGTTCTCGTCCTTCCCGACCATCCTGCTGATCGCCACGATGACGCGTCTATCGCTGAACATCGCGACGACCCGCGTTATTCTTTCGCACGGCAACGAAGGTCACGATGCGGCGGGCGGCGTTATCGCCGGCTTCGCGAGCCTAGTCATGTCGGGCGATTTCGTGATCGGTCTGATCGTCTTTCTGATCCTGATCACCATCAACTTCATCGTCATCACCAAGGGCGCCACCCGTATCGCGGAAGTCGGCGCCCGCTTCACCCTCGACGCCATCCCCGGCAAGCAGATGTCGATCGACGCCGACCTTTCGGCTGGCATCATCGAAGAGCGCGAGGCGCAGCGCCGCCGTAAGGAACTCGAAGAGGAAAGCTCCTTCTTCGGTGCCATGGACGGTGCGTCCAAGTTCGTGCGCGGCGACGCCATCGCCGGCCTTCTGATCACCGCCATCAACGTCTTCGGCGGCATCATCATCGGCTACTTCCGCCACGGCATGCCGATCGGCGAAGCGGCTGACGTTTTCGTCAAGCTCTCCGTCGGCGACGGTCTGGTATCGCAGATGCCGGCCCTCATCATCTCGCTGGCCGCCGGCCTTCTCGTTTCGCGCGGCGGCACCGTCGGTTCGACCGACAAGGCCGTCGTCGATCAGCTGAGCGGCTATCCGCGCGCGCTGTCGGTTTCCGCCGTGCTGATGATCGTTCTCGGCCTCATGCCTGGCCTGCCGTTCATCCCGTTCATGTTCCTCGGTGGCGTTCTCGCCTTCGGCGCCTGGTTCATCCCGCGCCAGATCGATGCGGAAAACAAAATCCTGCGCGAGCAGGAAGAAAAGAAGGTCGTCGAGAACAAGGAACTGGAGAAGGATTCGGTCAAATCAGTGCTGCGCACCTCGGAAATCGAGCTGGCACTTGGCAAGATGGTCTCCTCGCGTCTGCTTGGCGCGCACCAGGAACTCGCATTCCGCGTCGGCAAGATGCGCAAGAAGTTCGCGACCCAGTACGGCTTCGTCGTTCCGGAGATCAAGGTCACCGACGATATCGCCATCACCGAGAAGTCCTACCAGATCCGCATCCACGGCACGACGGTCGCCTCGAACGAGTTGCGCGTCGGCGAAGTCCTCGTCGTCACCGGCTCCGGCCGCAAGCCGCGCGTGCCGGGCGACGAGATCCGCGAACCCGCTTTCGGCATGCCTGCTGTCTCCGTACTCGAGGCATTCACGGAAGATCTGAAGCGCGAGGGCTTCCAGCCGATCGACAATGTCTCGGTCGTCCTGACCCACATGAGCGAAGTCATCCGCAACAACCTGCCGGCACTTCTCTCCTACAAGGACCTCAAGGTTCTGATCGATCGCCTCGATCCCGAGTACAAGAAGCTTGCCGACGAGATCTGCTCCTCGCACATGTCCTATTCGGGTCTGCAGGCCGTGCTGAAGCTGCTGCTCGCCGAGCGCGTCTCGATCCGCAACCTGCATCTCATCCTCGAAGCCGTGGCCGAGCTTGCCCCGCATGTGCGCAAGACCGAACAGATCGTCGAACATGTTCGCGTTCGCATGGCGCAGCAGCTCTGCGGCGACCTTGCCGACAACGGTGTGCTTCGCGTATTGCGCCTCGGCAGCAAGTGGGACCTCGCCTTCCACCAGGCGCTGAAGCGCGACAACAAGGGCGAAGTCGTCGAATTCGACATCGATCCGCGCATGCTTGAGGAGTTCAGCGAGCAGGCGAGCAAAGTTATCCGTGAATTCATGGATCGCGGCCTGCCTTTCGCCCTTGTCACCTCGCCGGAAACACGGTCCTATGTGCGCATGATCATCGAACGCCTGTTCGCCACGCTCCCGGTTCTCTCGCATGTGGAACTGGCAAAGGGCATCGAGATAAAGATTCTAGGCTCTATTTCATGATAACTGACCCGCAAGGGACCGTGTTGGCGCTCTTTCTGATCTTCTGCAGGATCGGCGGCTGTGTGCTGACAATGCCGGGTTTTTCCTCGGCGCGTGTCCCTTCGATCTTGCGGGTCTTCATCGCCGGCGCGCTGTCTCTGGCGATTATGCCGGTGCTTTGGGACACGGTCTATCCGGCCGTTCGCACTTCGAACGCGACCTATATCGGCTTCATCTTCAGCGAATCGCTGATCGGCGTGATGTTCGGAATGCTGGCCCGCCTCTATACGCTGGGCCTCCAGTTCGCCGCCAACATCGCGGCCATGATGATCGGTTACACGCAGCCGAGCGCCGCCGACATTTTCGAAGAAGGCCAGGAGAGCGCCATCTCGGGCTTCATCATCTTCGCCGGCATGATGATTCTCTTCATGATGGACTTCCACCACATCGTCTTCAGGGCGCTGATCGATTCCTACACATCGATGCCGTTTGGCGGCGCCATGCAGATGCGCGCGACGCTGATCTCGTTCACCGACACGCTGTCGACGACCACATTCATCATGCTGCGGCTGGCGAGCCCGTTCCTCATCTACGGCCTGCTGTTCAACGTCGCGATCGGCTTCATCAACAAGCTGGCGCCGCAGATCCCGGTTTACTTCATCTCGACGCCTTACCTGCTGTTCGGCGGCCTCTTCCTGTTCTATTTTGCCGTCGCGGCGATGATCAGCCAGTTCGGCCAGTCGTTTACCAGCGTCTTCATCGGGCAGTAGGCGGATGGCGGAAAGGACGCGCTCGGACAAGCTCAAACGCCTCGTCGCCGTCCAGCGGCATCTCGAACAGATGGCGGAATTCGACCTCGCCGAAACGACGCGCCAGCGCGCCGAGGTCAGCGAAGAGATGGACAGCGTCATCCATGCGCTCGGCTCCATGGACCCGGTGCATCACGCCTTCTCGCAGGGCTATGCGGATCGTTTCAACCGGCTCGGCATCAAGGACAAGCAGCTGAACGGCATGCAGGAAGTTCACCAGATGCGCGTTCAGCAGGAGCGCGCCAAGGGAGACCGGCTGGAAGATGGCATGCGAGAGGCGCTCGAAGACGAGCGCCGCGAGGCCGATGACAACGCGGTCTATGATATCATCGATCAAAAATACGGTACGCCAGCCTCCAGCAAGCTTCAAAACTCATAATCGCCTCGATCTGAAATTTAGAGGATTATGACGTGGCGATTTCACCCCCGAGTGATCTGGTGCTGGATGTTGTCAAGGCGGCCGACCCCATGGAGGTTCAGGCCGCTCAGGAAAAACTGAAGGCAAACCAGGCTGCTTTCGCGGCCAACAGCCTTGCCGAAGCGGGCAAGGGCTTCACCTCGGCGGTGGACATTCTCGACCGCGCCTCCAACAAGGCGGGCCTCAGCGACGTCCAGAATCGCACCGGCAAGACGGAAGAAGTTCCCGAGACCTATCGCAAGTTCGAAGCGATGGTGCTGCAGAACTTCATCAAGAACATGCTGCCCAGCGAAAGCGAAGACGTCTACGGCAAGGGCGCCACGGGCGATATCTGGAAGGGCATGATGGCCGAACAGCTCGGCAACACCATCGCCAAGGGCGATGGCATCGGCGTTGCCAAGCAGCTCTATCACGATGCCTTGAAGAAGCAGGAAGGTAGGGTCGTCAACGCCTCTACCGACCAGGATGACCGCAATGCCGCGGTCAGCATGATCAATGAAATTCAGCGCCAGACGTTTGGCGTGACATCGACGGACAACAAGTCCGCAAACGACGCCTAAGGGAATCGAGGAGAACAATGGAAATAATCTCGAACGAATACCGTATCAAATCGGTTCTTGGACGCCTGGAAATGATTATCGACAACGAGAACACGCGCATCGGCAGCGATCCGCAGTTCGATCTCAAGGTGTCGAATGCCCACAAGAGCCGCTGCCTCTATGAACTGTCGATGCTCTTCAGCGATACGGACCCCAAGGAACTCGCCGCCTCGCACCTCGAGCAGCTGCATGGCCTGAAGGAAAAGCTGGCGCTCAACGCTCGTCGCGTCGAGGCTCACCTCGAAGCCGTGCGCACCGTCGCCGATCTCCTGAAGAACGCGGTTCAGGATGCGGATGCCGACGGCACCTATTCCCAGGAACAGTTCCTGGCGCGTGAACACTGATGATTAAACTCGTTCTTACAGGCGTCTGGGTCTGCGTGATCACGCTGGCGGCGGTCTATATGTCGGTGTATCTGGCAACCGCGCCGGCGCCGGCCCCCGATCAGTCGAAGCAGAGCCTTGTCGAGCTTGTTAAGGGCGAGTCTATCACCATCCCTGTCGTCCACGATGGCGCCGTCAGCGGCTACTTCCTCGGAAAGATATCCTTCATGATCAAGAAGGATATGGTGAAGGGCGCGACCTTGCCGCTCACCGAGATGACCACCGACGAACTGTTCTCGCTGCTTGTCGGCAACAAGATGGTCGACATTTCGAATATGAAGGCATTCGATCCGAATGCCTTCCGCGATATGATCAAGAAAGACCTCAACACGCATCTGGGCGGCGAATATATCGACCAGGTTCTGCTGGAGCAGCTTGATTATCTCTCGAAGGAAGAGGTCGCCGCTAACGCGTCCGGCCAGCCGAAGAAAACCGGCAAGCCTGTCAACGTCGTGCCGCCAGAGCCCGTCAAGGACCCGGCCGCCGGCGGTTGACGCCCGCTTGTCGTCGCGGTGGCCCTATCACCGCGACCTGCCATCCGCGATGGTTAACAAATCCCTGATATCGCTAAGAAAATTCGACGGGTTTTCCTAAAGGTTGTTTGAGGGAGCCCTGTTATACCGTCCCGTGATGGGCCGACATGCGCGCCGCATTCCAGATTTGGAAGCCGGCGCCTGATCCCAGGCAGACCTCAGTGTTACCGGGATCTCCGAGCCATGAAGCATTATCGTCAGGAAGCGGGTATGAATCTGATCGCGAATTTCGCGGTCCTCGCTTCGCGTCGCGCCATTTTCGATCTGCCTGTCTGCGATCTCGGCTGGGATGACGCGCTCGTCTTCATCAACGAGCTCCTGTCCATGCCCGTCGGCCAGACGTCGATCTCCTTCGTCAATGCGCACAACATGCTCCTGGCGCTGCGGGACGAAGAGTATCGCGACATCCTCTCGCAGAACCTCGTTCTGCCCGATGGCATCGGCCTCAATATCGCCTCGCAGATCGCGCACGGATCGCCTTTTCCGGCCAATCTGAACGGCACCGATTTCGTGCCCGCGCTGCTGACCTTCATGGAACAGCCCCGCCGCATCGGCCTGATCGGCGGCACCCGTGCCGTGGTCGAGCGCGCGGCATCCAACTTCCGCAGGCATGCACCCTGGCATGAATTCGTCGTCATCTCCGACGGCTTCTTCGACAAGAACGATCCGTCCGCCGTCGTCGCCGAGATCGCGGCGCAGGATCTCGACATCATCATCGTCGGCATGGGCACGCCCTTGCAGGAAAAGTGGGCGCACAAGCACATTCGCGCCGATCACGCGCGCCTGGTGCTGGCCGTCGGCGCTCTCTTCGATTTCGTCTCCGGCTCGGTGCCGCGCGCACCCAAGCTGGTGCGCTCGATGCGCCTGGAATGGGCCTACAGGCTCGTCCAGGAACCCGGCCGTCTCTGGCGCCGCTACGCGCTCGGCATCCCGGTCTTTCTCTATCACGTCGCCAAGTACCGCTTCAGCCGCCGCAAGGTGATCATGAAGCGCTCGGAAATCGGCGATGCACGTCGAGATTGAGCGAAAATTAACCTTTTGTTTGCCAAGCCTGTTTAGGCTCGATTAACCACACGCGACTGCGATGGGTTCGATCGTTCCATGCACGAGACTTGGTGATGCGCGAAAATCATTCGAGACGTCCCACCCACTCATGGTCATCCCAGCCGAAGGATGAAGCCGGCTCGAACGGCTTTTCCAGCGGCCATTATCAGGATGAAATGGCCGTCCCGGAAGCCGAGCTGCTACGCGTCATAGAACGGGCTCTCCAGGCGCAGCGAATGCCGGAGCCCCAGGAACCCGCATCGCAAGACGCCACCGCGCCTCTCGTCAGCCGCATCGAAACCATCCTCGGCAAAAGGCTTGAGGCCGCCAACGACGCCGCCACGACGCCAAAGCCGCCCATCGATGACGCTGCTCCGAGCGCCGCCTCCGTCAGCGCTGCTGTCATGGACCATGCCGCGATGGACGACCTGATCGACGATCTGGCCGCACAGGAGTTCCACGTCGAATCCATGTCGCATCCGGCCCCGGCTTCCCCGCGCAGCGGCCGCTCGCTGATCGCAGCCGGCGCATTGTGCGCACTGGGCGCGCTTGGCGGAACGCTGATCCCGAGCGAGCCATCCGGTTTTCGGGCGCAGAGCCTGCTCGGCGTCGAAGGCCCGGCCAAGGATCATCGGGCGCTGGTCAGCGCTGCGCATGATGCACTGATCTCGCAGAAAACCATCGCCATGGCCGTCGCCAAGTTGCAGCTCGACCGCGACGCCGAGTTCGCGGGCGCCAGCGGCAGTGCGTTCAATGTCGCGGTCGATCTCCTCTCCGCAAGCGGTGCCGCCGCCGATCCCGTCTCGCGCGCCGAAGCGTCTCTGGCCGCCGCCATTCGCGCATCCGCGGACCCGAAATCGGGTACCATCGGCTTCAGCGTCACGACAGCAAGTGCGGCAAAATCCGCGCGCATCGCATCCTATCTCGTCTCGACCGTCGCCCATCCTGTGTCGGCAGCAAGCGTCAACGACGGCGCGGTGAAGAAGGCGAGTGCGGTGGCGGCCGACGCCGAGCTCGAGGCATTCACCAAGCAGAACGGCGAAGGCAATGTCGAGGTCGCAACCAGACTGCAGCAGCAGCTTGTGCAGGCCAACGAAACCTTGAAGGACGCACAGCAGAAGGTCGTGGCGTCGAAGACGCGCGCCGACCTGCTGAAGACCGCAACGGCTGACGATGCGCTGACCGGCACGCTCGCCGCAGATATCACATCGCCCGCGCTGGACGATCGCCGCGGCCGCTATGCCGTCGCCAAGTCGACGCTCGCGCAGCTTGCCGCCAGCCTCGGCCCCCGGCATCCGCGCCTGATTGCTCAACAGGCCGAAGTCGACGGCCTGCGCGCCAGCATCGGCCAGGAACTCGGCAGGCTTTCGCGCGATGCCGCCGACGAGGTCAAATCAACGGTCGCCGCAGTCAGGCAGCTCGGCGACCAGCGCAATGCGCTGATCGCACAAAGCCGCGACACCGGCGTCGATCTCGCCAAGCTGACGGAACTGCGCGAGAAATCCGCGGTTGCGCGCCAGCGTCTCGAAGATCAGCTCAGCACCGGCGCAATCGGCACGGATGGCGCCCATGTGCAGGTCATCAAGGCGCCTGTCGTCACAGCCATCGAGCCGGGCCGCAGCCCGTGGCTTGCTCCAGCGCTCGGCGCGTTTGCCGGTCTTGCCTTCGGCCTTGCCGGTTTTCGCAGACGCGTGGACCCGAGCAAAGGCGTCGCGCATGTAGAGCCCGTTGCCGTGATCGAACCATTGGTCGATATCCCGCGCGCACCCGCGCCGGAGCCCGTGGTCGAAGACGCCACCGACGAGGTCGAAATCCTGCGCGCCGAGATCGCCGCCATGCGTGATCGCCTTCGCTCCTACGCGGCGACGGCCTGATCGTCGCCCACCTGCGGCATGATTGTTCTTGCATTTCTCGTTTCAGGCAGGATAGGGCGTGGACAGGCAAATTGTGCCCGATGCCGCCGACTAGAATGGCGGGCAATGGCAGGGAGACGGTCTTGGCGACAGTAATCGACGGCAAACAGGTTGCAGCTTCGGTCATCGACACGGTGAAGGCGGCGACCGCGGCATTGGACAAGCAGAGCGGCGTTCAGGCCGGTCTCGCGGTCATCATCGTCGGCGACGATCCGGCAAGCCACGCTTACGTAGGCTCCAAGAGCAAGATGGCCAAGGAATGCGGCTTCAAGTCCGTGCAGCACACGCTGCCGCTCGAGACGACGCAGGAAGAACTGGCCGCGCTGGTAGCCTCGCTGAACGCCGATGACACGATCCACGGCATCCTCGTGCAACTGCCGCTGCCCAAGCACCTGAATTCCGAGCCGATCATCCAGTCGATCCTGCCCGAGAAGGATGTCGACGGCCTCCACGTCGTCAACGCCGGCAAGCTGGCGGTCGGCGATCTTGAGACCGGCCTCGTCTCCTGCACGCCCGCCGGCGCCATGGTCTTCGTGCGCCGCACCCACGGCGAAGATCTGTCGGGCCTCAACGCCGTCGTGGTCGGTCGTTCCAATCTGTTCGGCAAGCCGATGGCGCAGCTGCTGCTCAACGCCAACGCCACGGTGACCATCGCGCATTCGAGAACCAAGGATCTCCCGTCCGTTTGCCGCAACGCCGATATCCTGGTTGCTGCCGTCGGTCGTCCCGAGATGGTCAAGGCCGATTGGGTCAAGCGCGGCGCCACCGTCATCGACGTCGGCATCAACCGTATCGCAGCGCCCGAGAAGGGCGAGGGCAAGACGCGCCTTGTGGGCGACGTCGCCTTCGCCGAGGCGGCCGAAGTCGCGGATGTCATCACCCCGGTCCCGGGTGGCGTCGGTCCGATGACCATCGCCATGCTGATGGCCAACACCGTGATTGCCGCGCACCGCGCGGCCGGCCAGACGCCGCCGAAGTTCTGATCCGGATAGACCTAGCGCGGCGCGGCACCCGTCGACGCCCGCACGATCAGCTCCGTCTTCCAGAGTTCCTGTTCGGGGAAGGGGCCGTCCTGCTTGACGGTCCCGATCAGCCGCTCGGCGATCCGGACACCCGCCGCGCGCAGGGATGAGCGCGTGGTCGTCAGCGGCACGGAGAAATTTTCCGGCTTCAGATGCGGCAGCACATCGTCATGGGCGATCAGCGAAATATCCTCGCCGAGCTTCAGCCCCGCCTGCGTCACCGCGCGGATGGCGCCGAGCGCCAGCACCGTGCTGGAACAGAGAATGGCCGTCGGCGGTTCCGGTAGTTGCAGAAAGCGCTCCATGGCGAATTGCCCGTGCTCGTCGGTCATCGACATGTGGCTGGTGCAGTTCTCCGGCAGCTCCAGCCCGCGCTCGGCGAGCGCAGAGACCACGCCCTTCTTGCGCCGGATCGCGAAATCGAGATGCTCCGGCCCGTTCAGCAGGCAGAAGCGTGTATGCCCGAGTTGCAGCAGCAGCCGCGTCGCATCGTAGAAGGCACCCTCGTTGTCGATGTCGAGATAGGGATAGTCAGGCTCAATCCCAAACGAGCGTCCATGCACGAGAAACGGCATGGAGAGCGACTTCAAAAGCGGCAGCCTGGGATCGTGCCCGCGCATATAGGCGACGAACAATGCGTCGACATTGCCGCTGATCGCCAGCCGCCTCAGCGCGCCCACCTCGTCATCGGGGTCGGCCGGCATGATCACGAAATGAAAGTCGTGCCTTACCGCTTCCTCGCCCAGCCCGGTCAGGAATTCGCCGAAATGCACATCGGAATAATGCCCGGGCGCTGTGGGCATGACGAGGCCGATCGAGCCCGCCTTGCCGGTCGCCAGCCGCTGCGCGGCCTTGTTGGGACGATAGCCGGTCTCCTGCACGGCGCGCAGCACGCGCTCGCGTGTCGCCTCGTTGACCTCGGGATAGCCGTTCAGCGCACGGCTCACCGTCGTCTGGGAAAGCCCCAGCATTTCCGATAGCTGTTTCAGATTCACGTGTTAAACTTCCTCCAACGCCCTGGAGGTCATGTCTCCCAAATGGCATCCAAAGCGCTTTTAGCAATGTAGCAGCTGCGCGGCTTGACTCAAGAAAAATCGCTCCATATTGCCCCATAGGCGTTGCTGCATTGCGATATCCAAAGGCCCCAAGCCGGGTTTTGCGAATTGCCTTGACTCTTTTATGCCGAAAGTGAAATGAGTTCGTTGTCAAAGCGCTTTGGAATTTCGGTTGCAGGGCGTGATTGGGGATTGTGATGGGAGGTTGATCACATGAAAAAGTCATTTTTGATGGGCGTTGCCGTGGCAGCGCTTCTGGCCGGCGGCGCGTCCGCGGCCGATCTGAAATTCGCGCCGGGCGAGGACGCCAAGTTCAACTGGAAGAGCTACGATGACTTCAAGGCGGCCAATGCCGACCTGAAGGGCCAGGAGCTGACGATCTTCGGTCCGTGGCGCGGCGAGGACGAGACGCTGTTCCGCAGCATTCTTGCCTATTTCACCGAGGCGACCGGCATTGACGCCAAGTATTCGTCCTCGGAAAACTACGAGCAGCAGATCGTCATCGACACGCAGGCCGGTTCGCCGCCGAATATCGCGATCCTGCCGCAGCCGGGCCTTCTGGCTGATCTCGCCAGCAAGGGCTTCCTGGCGCCGCTCGGCGATGAAAACTCCAAGTGGGTCAAGGACAATTACGGCGCCGGCGACAGCTGGGTCGGCTACGGCACCTACAAGGGCAAGGACGGCAAGGACGCCTTCTTCGCCTTCCCCTACAAGGCCGACGTGAAGTCGCTGGTCTGGTACGTGCCTGAAAACTTCAAGGAAGCGGGCTACAAGGTCCCGACCACGATGGAAGAGCTGCAGGCTCTGTCCGAGCAGATCGTCAAGGACGGCGGCGTTCCGTGGTGCATCGGTCTCGGTTCCGGCGGCGCCACCGGCTGGCCGGCGACCGACTGGATCGAAGACCTGATGCTGCGCATGCAGCCGCCGGAAGCCTACGACAAGTGGACCACCAACGAACTGAAGTTCGATGATCCCGCAGTCGTTTCCGTCATCGACGAGTTCGGCAAGTTCGCCAAGAACGAGGCTTATGTCGATGGTGGCGTGAAGGCTGTGGCCTCGACCGACTTCCGCGACAGCCCGAAGGGTCTCTTCGCCGTCCCGCCAAAGTGCTACATGCACCACCAGGCATCCTTCATTCCGTCCTTCTTCCCTGAAGGCACGAAGATGGGCCAGGATGCGGACTTCTTCTACATGCCGACCTTCGCCTCGCATCCCGAACTCGGCAAGCCGGTTCTGGGCGCAGGTACGCTGGTCACCATCGCCAAGGATTCCAAGCCGGCCCGCGCCTTCGTGGAATTCCTGAAGACGCCGATCGCGCATGAAGTCTGGATGGCGCAGTCGAGCTTCCTGACACCCTACAAGGGCGTCAACACGGCCGCCTACGCCAACGAGCAGATGAAGCGCGAAGGCGAGATCCTGACGACGGCAACGACGTTCCGCTTCGACGGTTCCGACCTGATGCCCGGCAAGATCGGCGCCGGCGCCTTCTGGACCGGCATGGTCGATTTCGTCGGCGGCAAGTCCGCTCAGGATACCGCCAAGGAAATTCAGAGCGCCTGGGATGGCATCAAGTAACATCGCCTGATCTCCATGCCGCCTGCTCGGGCGGCATGGATGCAAATGCCTGGCCGGACGCCGTCACAAGCGCCGGCCATCGCCGCCTCTTGCGCCCGCAGCAAGCGTGCCCGACCATCGGGCGGCGTGATTTCAAAAAGACGTAGGCATCAGGGGAGGGATGAATGCTATCGCAGCTGGTTTCCGCTTTGGGGGTCGTGGTCGTCGCCGTATTCGCATGCGCGGCCTATTTCTATTTCTCGAACAAGCTCCTTGATATGGCGCTTCCGGTGAAGGACGGCGACATTCGCGCCGCCTCGCAGAACCTCAACCGCCGCTCCGTCATAAGGCCGTGGCTGTTCCTGTTCCCGGCGCTCTTCCTCCTGGTCGTCTATCTCGTCTATCCCGTGGTCGCGACCGTGATCCTGTCCTTCTACGATCGTTCCGGAGCCGAGTTCGTCGGCTTCAGCAATTACCAGTGGGCCCTCGGCGACCGCGAGTTCCGCCAATCGATCTTCAACAACATCCTCTGGCTCGCCGTCGTTCCCGCCGCCTGCACCTTCTTCGGCCTCGTCATCGCCGTCATGACCGACCGCATCTGGTGGGGCAATATCGCGAAGAGCATCGTTTTCATGCCGATGGCGATCTCCTTCGTCGGCGCCTCCGTCATCTGGAAGTTCATCTACGAATATCGCGGCGGCAACGCCACGCAGATCGGCTTGCTCAACGCCATCGTACAGCTCTTCGGCGGCACGCCGCAGGTGTGGATTTCGGTGCCTTTCTGGAACAGCTTCTTCCTGATGATCATCCTCATCTGGATCCAGACCGGCTTTGCCATGGTCATCCTGTCGGCCGCACTCCGCGGCATTCCGGAAGAGACCATCGAGGCCGCCGTCATCGATGGCGCCAATGGCTGGCAGATCTTCTGGCGCATCATGGTGCCGCAGGTCTGGGGCACGATCGCCGTCGTCTGGACCACGATAACCATCCTTGTTCTCAAGGTCTTCGATATCGTGCTGACTATGACCAACGGTCAGTGGGACACGATGGTCCTCGCCAATCTCATGTTCAACTGGATGTTCCGGGGCGGCGGCGACAGCGGCCGAAGTGCGGTCATCGCGCTGATCATCATGCTGGCCGTCACGCCGATCATGGTGTGGAACGTCCGCCGCGCCAATCGCGAACTGGGAGGCAAGTGAGATGACCCTGACCCGCGATTTCTTCAAGATCGGCCCGGCCCGCCTGTTCGTCCACGCAGCCGTCCTCCTGATCGTCATCATCTGGCTGATCCCGACGCTCGGCATCTTCGTCAGCGCGCTGCGCGACAAGGATCAGATCGTCGTCTCCGGCTGGTGGACGGCCTTCTCCGGTTCGTCGCGCACCGTCGCCGCCCGCCTCGGCCAGGTTGACCAGCAGAAGCAGGATGGCCCCGCTTATGTCATCACAGGCAATGTGCTGGAGGGCCAGGAGGGGCGCTCGATCAATGCCTTCGGCACCCGCGTCGCGCAGCCCTCGGCCTACAAGGCTGGCGAGACCGCCGATCTCGGCGATGGCCTCACGCTCACGGTCAACGAAGACGGCACCTATCGCTACGCCAAGAACGCCGCCTTCGGCCCGGATGACGGCGGCCGCCGCGTCTACGTCTCCGTCGCCACGCCGCCGGAGTTCACGCTGCAGAACTACCGCACGGTGCTGACGGGCGAGGGGATCGGCCAGTCCTTCATCAACTCGCTGACGGTCACGATCCCGGCCACGATCATCCCGATCCTGATCGCCGCCTTCGCAGCCTATGCGCTGAGCTGGATGGAATTCCCCGGCCGTGCACTCCTGATCGCGCTGGTCGTCGGCCTCATCGTCGTGCCACTGCAGATGTCGCTGATCCCGCTTCTGAGGCTCTACAATCAGGTCGGCATGCTGCTCGACACGCCGTCCAAGACCTATCCCGGCATCTGGCTGGCGCACACCGCCTTCGGTATGCCGCTCGCCATCTATCTCCTGCGATCCTATATCGCGGGCCTGCCCAAGGAGATCATCGAATCCGCCCGCGTCGATGGCGCCAGCGATTTCGAGATCTTCACCCGCATCGTTCTGCCCTTGTCCTTCCCGGCGCTCGCCTCCTTCTCGATCTTCCAGTTCCTCTGGGTCTGGAACGACCTGCTCGTCGCCATGGTCTTCCTCGGCACCGACAGGGATCACCTCGTGCTGACGGGTGCGCTCAACGCGCTGCTCGGCTCGCGCGGCGGCAACTGGGAAATCCTGACGGCCTCGGCCTTCATCACGATTATAGTACCGCTGCTCGTCTTCTTCGCATTGCAGCGCTATCTCGTGCGTGGTCTGCTCTCGGGTTCGGTCAAGGGCGGCTAGTCATTTCGCAAGGCAATATCCAACAGGACCACATATGAGCATGGCATCTCAATCCAACCTGACGGCGGACAAGGACTGGTGGCGCGGCGCGGTGATCTACCAGATCTATCCGCGCTCCTACCAGGATTCGAACGGCGACGGCATCGGCGATCTCAAGGGCATTACCGCGAGATTGCCGCATGTGGCGGCCCTTGGCGCCGACGCCATCTGGATCTCGCCCTTCTTCACCTCGCCCATGCGCGATTTCGGCTACGACGTCTCCGACTACGAGAATGTCGACTCGATCTTCGGCACGCTTGTCGATTTCGATTCCCTGATCGCCGAAGCCCACCGCCTCGGCATTCGCGTGATGATCGATCTCGTCATCTCGCATTCGTCCGATCAGCACCCCTGGTTCGTCGAGAGCCGGTCCAGCCGCACCAACGCCAAGGCCGACTGGTACGTCTGGAGCGACTCGAAGCCTGATGGCACCCCGCCCAACAACTGGCTGTCGATCTTCGGTGGCTCCGCCTGGGCGTGGGATCCGACCCGCATGCAATATTACATGCACAACTTCCTGACCTCGCAGCCGGATCTCAACCTGCATAATCCCGAGGTTCAGAACCGCCTGCTCGATGTCGTCCGCTTCTGGCTGAAGCGCGGCGTCGATGGCTTCCGCCTCGACACCATCAACTTCTATTTCCACGACAAGGAATTGCGCGACAATCCGGCCTTGGCGCCCGAGCGCCGCAACGCCTCGACGGCGCCGGCGGTCAACCCGTACAATTTCCAGGAACACATCTACGACAAGAACCGCCCGGAGAATATCGCCTTCCTGAAGCGTTTCCGCGCGGTGCTCGAGGAGTTCCAGGATATTGCCGCCGTCGGCGAAGTCGGCGATAGCCAGCGCGGTCTCGAGATCGTCGGCGAATACACGTCGGGCGATGACAAGATGCACATGTGCTATGCTTTCGAGTTCCTGTCGCCGGATCCGCTCTCGCCCGAGCGCATCGAAGATGTGATGAACGATTTCGCCGCCGCCGCCCCTGATGGTTGGGCTTGCTGGGCGCTCTCCAATCACGATGTCGTGCGCCATGTGACACGATGGGGCTCGCTCGTTGCCGATCGCGACGCCTTCGCCAAGCAGTATGCGGCGATGCTGATGACCATGCGTGGCTCGGTCTGCCTCTACCAGGGCGAGGAACTCGGCCTGACGGAAGCGGATCTCGCCTATGAGGATCTGCAGGACCCCTATGGCATCCAGTTCTGGCCGGAGTTCAAGGGCCGCGATGGTTGCCGTACGCCGATGGTCTGGGACAGCCAGGTCGCCCAGGGTGGCTTCTCCACGGTCAAGCCATGGCTGCCGGTCCCGGTCGAACATATCCTGCGCGCTGTCAGCGTTCAGCAGGGCGACGAGACCTCGGTGCTGGAGCACTATCGCCGCTTCATCGCCTTCCGCAAGCAGCACCCGGCCTTCGCCAAGGGCGAGATCAAGTTCATGGAGCCGCAGGGCGACATGCTGGTCTTCCAGCGCGAATACGGCAACGAAAAGCTGCTCTGCGTTTTCAACATGAGCGCGACCGAAGCCCTGGTTGCTCTACCTGAAGGCAACTGGCAGGCGTTGACGGGCCATGGTTTCGTCAGCAATAACTATGGCGACAAGATCGATATACCCGCCTGGGGCGCGTATTTCGCTCGGCTCGCCTAGAGACTTCTGGAGGAGGAGAACTCGATGACTGGACTGACACTCAAGGACATTCGCAAATCCTACGGTGCCGTGGACGTGCTCCATGGCATCGATCTTGATATCAAGGAGGGCGAATTCGTTGTGTTCGTCGGTCCGTCGGGCTGCGGCAAGTCCACCCTGCTGCGCATGATCGCCGGCCTGGAGAACATCACCGGCGGCGACATGTATATCGACGGCCAGCTGGTCAACGACGTCCCGCCCTCCAAGCGTGGCATCGCCATGGTGTTCCAGTCCTATGCGCTCTACCCGCATATGACCGTCTACGACAACATGGCCTTCGGCATGAAGATCGCCGGCGAGAACAAGCAGGAAATCGATCGCCGCGTGCGCGCGGCGGCCGAAAGCCTGCAGCTCACCAAATATCTCGATCGCCTGCCCAAGGCGCTGTCAGGCGGCCAGCGCCAGCGCGTCGCCATCGGCCGCGCCATCTGCCGCAACCCGAAGGTCTTCCTCTTCGACGAACCGCTGTCGAACCTCGACGCGGCGCTGCGCGTCGCCACCCGCATCGAGATCGCCCGTCTCAACGAGCAGATGGCCGACACGACGATGATCTACGTCACCCACGACCAGGTCGAGGCGATGACGCTCGCCGATCGCATCGTCGTGCTGTCCGCCGGCAATATCGAGCAGGTCGGCGCGCCGCTGGAGCTCTATGAGCGTCCTGCCAACCTCTTCGTCGCCAAGTTCATCGGCTCGCCCGCCATGAACGTCATCCCGGCCACCGTAACGGAAGCCGGCAACACGACCACGGTGACGCTGACCGGCGGCAAGTCCGTCACGCTCGATATACCAACCGCGGCCTCCGAAAAGGGCAAGACCGCCAGCTTCGGCGTTCGCCCCGAAGACCTGCGGATCGCTGGCCCAACCGACGATTACCTCTTCGAGGGCGAAGTCTCGATCGTCGAGGCGCTCGGCGAGGTGACGTTGCTCTATATCGAGGGTCTCGTTCAGAACGAGCCGATCATCGTCAAGCTGCCTGGCATCTATGATGTGAAGCGCGGCCAGAAGATGCATTTCTCGGCCGAACGTTCGAAGCTGCATCTCTTTGATGCAGAAGGTCGAACCTATCGCAAGTAAGTTGTAAATAGCTCCCGGGCCGTGTGAATAATGCGGCCCGGCGCTATGCTGTTCGAACCTTCTGTTAAAGATCGCTTGGTAGTCTTTCCTCATTACTTACTTAGAGGATTACGACAGTGGCGACACCTAGCCCCCAGTCATCAGGCCATTTTCTAAACAAGGAAGAATCCTTCATGTACGACCGCGAAGTGCGGTTCAAGATGGAGGACACGATGAACGCCGCGCGTCTCGAATATACCGAGAAGGGCGTCATGAACATGGCCTCGCGCCGCTGCGACATCATTCGCATTTCAAAGAGCAGCGCGGTCCTTGCGATCCTGACGCAGTTCAATCTCCCGCGTCAGTTCTATCTCGATCTTCCCGATGCCCGCATCACCAAGATCGGCTGCATGCTGACCCGTGTTAATCCCAACAACACCGTGGAAGTTCGCTTCCTGCGCATGCTGACCGACAAGGAACTGAACAAGATCTTCGTCTACAGCACCCACCCGGCCCATCGCGACCGCGTGCTCGATATCCGCGGCTGATCGCCGATTTCTACGTCTGAAACGAAAAGGCCCGCGAGATCGTCTCGCGGGCCTTGTCGCTTTTAGCGGTTAAACGCAGCTTAGTGAAACAGCACGCTGGCGCCCTTGTCGGATGCGCCGACGGCGCGGCGGAAGGGGGCGAAGAGCTCGCGGCCCATGCCGAACTCGTTGTCGGAGAGATCGGCGACGACAGGCTTGCGATCGGCCATGGTGGCAGCATCCACCAGCACCTCGAGCGTTCCGGCGATCGCGTCGAGACGGATGATGTCGCCGTCCATGATGCGCGCGATCGGTCCGCCATCGACGGCCTCCGGTGTCACATGGATCGCCGCCGGAACCTTGCCCGACGCGCCGGACATGCGTCCGTCGGTCAGCAGCGCCACGCGGAAGCCGCGGTCCTGCAGCACGCCGAGCGGCGGCGTCAGCTTGTGCAGCTCCGGCATGCCGTTGGCCTTCGGTCCCTGGAAGCGGACGACGGCGATGAAGTCGCGGTTGAGCTTGCCATCCTTGAAGGCGTCCTGAAGCTCCTGCTGGCTGTGGAAGACGATCGCCGGCGCCTCGATGACGTGGCGGTCCGCCTTCACGGCCGAAATCTTGATCACGCCCTTGCCAAGGTTGCCGCGCAGCATCTTGAGCCCGCCATTCGCCTGGAACGGCGTTTCGATGTTGGCGAGCACCTTCGGATCGACGCTCTTTTCCGGGGAGGGCTCGCGCACGATGTTTCCATCCTCACCAAGGCGCGGATCGATCGTGTAGGCCTGCAGCCCATGGCCGAACACGGTGCGCACGTCGTCGTGTAGCAGGCCGTGCTTCAACAGCTCCTTGATCAGGAAGCCCATGCCGCCGGCCGCGTGGAAATGGTTCACGTCGGCAAGTCCGTTCGGGTAGACGCGAGCAAGCAGCGGCACCACTTCGGAGAGCTCGGCGATATCCTGCCAGGTGAGCTCGATGCCGGCGGCGCGCGCCATGGCCACGAGGTGCAGCGTGTGGTTGGTCGAGCCGCCGGTGGCGTGCAGGCCGACGACGCCGTTGACGATCGAGCGCTCGTCGATCATCTCGCCCGCCGGCGTGAACTCGTTGCCCTGCGCGGTGATCGCCAGCGCCCGCTTGGTCGCCTCACGGGTGAATGCTTCGCGAAGCGGCGTGCCCGGATTGATGAAGGAGGAGCCGGGCATATGGAAGCCCATGATCTCCATCAGCATCTGGTTGGAGTTGGCCGTGCCGTAGAAGGTGCAGGTGCCCGGTCCGTGATAGGACTTGGACTCGGCTTCGAGCAGCTCGGCGCGGCCGACCTTGCCCTCGGCGTAAAGCTGGCGCACGCGCGACTTCTCGTCGTTCGGCAGACCCGAGGTCATCGGCCCGGCAGGTACGAAGATCGACGGCAGATGGCCGAAGGTCAGCGCGGCAATCGTCAGGCCCGGTACGATCTTGTCGCAAACGCCGAGATAGAGAGCGGCGTCGAACATGTTATGCGACAGGCCGATGCCGGCAGCCATGGCGATCAGGTCGCGCGAGAAGAGCGAGAGCTCCATGCCCGGCTGGCCCTGGGTCACGCCATCGCACATGGCGGGAACGGCGCCCGCCACCTGCGCGATGCCGCCGGCCTCAACCGCCGCCTGGCGAATGATCGCGGGATAGGTCTCGAACGGCTGATGCGCCGAGAGCATGTCGTTGTAGGAAGTGATGATGCCGAGATTGGAAACACGGTCGCCGGCCAGTGCTTCCTTCTCGGCGGTGGAACAGACCGCGAAGCCGTGTGCCAGGTTCGCGCAGCCGAGCGATGAGCGAACCACGCTCTTGCCCACCGCGTTTCGCAAGCGCTCGAGATAGAGCTCCCGCGACGGTTTCGACCGTTCGACGATTCGGTTGGTGATGGCGGCAACGCGCGAATGAGCGGACATGGGAGATCCTTGTCGTTTGCTGGTATTCGATTGTCTGTTCGCGGCTTTACGCCGTGTTGGCCATTAAGGCCTGGCTTACGGAGCCCAGTAAATGTCGACGGGCGTCGCGGCGCGGCGAAGGATAGCCCGGATCGGCATTTCCGCTTCGTCGCCGGCACCCTCGGCCTTCACCAGAACGTCCTTCTTGCCGTCGCCTTCGATGTGAAGAACGAGCAGCCCTGCATCCTGCAGGCTGGAGAAGGTGAAGGTGAGGCGGGGTTCGCCCGCGCCGTCAGCGTCCATGGTGATGATGCCGCGCGGCGTCCTCGGGTCGAGAGCAACCGCAAGATTGCTGCCACCAGGGAAGAACGAAGCCGTGTGGCCGTCGCCGCCCATGCCGAGAATGACGACATCGAACGGATTGCCGATCGAAGCCGTGGCCGCCGTCGAGAGCTTTGCAGCTTCCTCGACCGTTGCCGCCGGCTGGTAGAGCGGCTGGAACTTTGCCGCTTTCGCCCTGTTCTGCAGGAGATTGCTGATCACGAGCAGATGGTTCGAGCGTGGATTGTCCGCAGGCACGAAACGCTCGTCGACGAGGGTGATCGTCACCTTCGTCCAGTCGAGATCACGCGTCGACAGTTCCTGGAAGAATGCCTTCGGCGTGGAGCCGCCGGAAACGGCGATCTCCGCCGTTCCCTTCTTGGCGATGGCCGTCGAAAGCGATGCAGCGACCTTGTCGGCAAGGTTGCGCGCCAGTTCGGCGGCGTTGGCAAAATTGTGCATGGTCGCTGCCATTCTCTTAATCCTTAGAGGTTGTCGTGCCAGGTGCGGCCGTCACGCTCGATGAGCGCGATCGACTGGCTCGGGCCCCAGGTGCCGGCCGTGTAGCCCTGAACCTTCTGGCCGGTGGATTCCCAACCCTTGAGGATCGGGTCGACCCACTGCCATGCCGCTTCGACTTCGTCGCGGCGCATGAACAGCGTCTGGTTCGAACGGATGACGTCCATCAGCAGGCGCTCGTAGGCGTCGGGGTTACGAACCTGGAAGGAATCGGCGAAGCTCATGTCGAGCGAAACATTGCGCAGGCGCATGCCGCCCGGGCCCGGATCCTTGATCATCAGCGACTGCTTGACGCCTTCGTCCGGCTGCAGGCGGATGATCAGCTGGTTCTGGTTGATACGGCCGGCCGACTGGTCGAAGACCGAGTGCGGGATCGACTTGAAGGTGATGACGATCTCCGACATGCGGCCGGCAAGACGCTTGCCGGTGCGGATGTAGAAGGGAACGCCGGCCCAGCGCCAGTTGTTGATCTCGGCCTTGATGGCGACGAAGGTTTCGGTGTTGGACACGCCGCCTTCGAGCTCTTCGAGGTAACCCTTGACCGGCCCGCCCGCCGAAGCGCCGGCGCGATACTGGCCGCGAACGGTGGTCTGCTCGACATTGGACGCGTCGATCGGCTTCAGCGCGCGCAGCACCTTCAGCTTCTCGTCGCGAACCGCTTCGGAATCCATCGACGACGGGACTTCCATGGCAACCAGGCAGACGAGCTGCATGATGTGGTTCTGCACCATGTCGCGCAGCGCGCCGGCGGTGTCGTAGTAGCCGGCACGGCCTTCGAGGCCGACGGATTCGGCAACGGTGATCTGCACGTGGTCGATATGGTTGGCGTTCCACAGCGGCTCATAGAGCGCGTTGGCGAAGCGCAGCGCCATCAGGTTCTGCACCGTCTCCTTGCCGAGATAGTGGTCGATACGGAAGATCTGCTCTTCCTTGAAGACCTTGCCGATCGTGTCGTTGAGCGACAGCGCGGAAGCGAGGTCGCGACCGATCGGCTTTTCGACGACGATGCGGGTGGTCTTGGTGATCAGCTTGTGATCGTGGATCTTCTGCGAGATGTCGCCGAAGATGCCGGGTGCGACGGCCAGATAGAAGGCACGGACGCGGTCCTTGCCCTCGTCGAGCAGCTTCTTCAGCTGGTCCCAGCCGGCGTCGGAGCGGGCATCGACCGGCACGTAGTAAAGGCGCTCGCAGAACTTGGCGACTTCGGCCTCGTCATACTCGCCCTTCTTCAGGTGCTCCTTCAGAGCGTCCTGCGCGAACTTGCGGTATTCTTCGTGGGTCAGCGCGCTTCTGGAGGCGCCGATGATGCGGGTCGGCTCGGAGAACTGGCCTTCGATCTGACGATGGTAGAGGGCCGGCAGCAACTTGCGCTCGGCAAGGTCGCCACTGCCGCCAAAGACGACGTAATCGAAAGGTTCAACGGGAATGATTTGGCTGCTCATGAGGCTATCTCTCAATCAGACTGGTTCATGGCCTCTTTAATCTAATCGATTTAAAAAAGCCAGTGTGCGCTGCAACGAATTTGTCCGGCACTGGTTTTAGATCGAAAAGCCTCGTGAGGAAATCCGCAATCTGACTAAAACTTGTCGCGCAGCGCAAACCACGAAAGCGCCAGGAAGAGCAGGGGCGCGCGCATCGCCGGACCACCCGGGAAGGCCGGGATTTTCAGCGCCTTGAACAGCTCGAGGTCCCTGGATTTCCCGATCACAGTTTCGGCATAGAGCCGCCCGCAATAGTTCGCAAGCATCACGCCATGGCCGGAATAGCCGCCGATCGAGGTTACGCCGGGCATCACCTCGCGCACGAAGGGCTGCCGCGGCATGGTGATGGCGACCGATCCGCCCCAGGCATGGGTGATCTCGACATTGCCGAGTTCGGGATAGATTTCAGCGATCTGACGGCGGATGTGCTCGGAAATATCGCGCGGATTGTCCGCCGTATAGGCTTCGCGGCCACCAAACAACAGCCGCCCGTCCTTGGATTTTCGGAAGTAGCGCACGACGAAACGCGAATCGGCGACCGCTTCGCTACCAGGAATGACCGTGGACTTCTCGCCGAGCGGCACAGTCGCGCCGATGAAGGAGCGGATCGGCATGACATGGCTTGCGGTAACAGGTTCGAGATTGTCGATATAGCCGTTGCAGGCAATCAATGCCTTGTCGGCTGTGATCTGCCCGCGCGGCGTGTCGATCGTCACCTTGCCGCCGCCCTGGCGGATCGCCGTCGCCTTCGTCATTTCGAAGACCTGAGCGCCGGAAGCCGCAGCCGCCCGCGCCAGCCCGATCAGGAGCTTCAGCGGGTGAATGTGGCCGGTGCCGGTGTCGCGCACGCCGCAGAAAAAGCGCGTCGACCCCAGCCGCTCCTGCGTTTCCGCGCGGTCCATGAAGGTGGCATGTTCGTAGCCGTAGCGGGTCGCTGCGATCTCCGCATTGTCGCGAAAGTCCTTCTCGTAGCTGGCCTTATGCGCCACGTTCATCTGGCCGGGCATGAAATCGATGTCGATCTGGTGCTCGGTCGCGAAGGTGAGGAGGTGCTTCTTGGCGTCCTCGGCCAGGTCGAACAGCGCCTTCGAGCGCTCGAAGCCGATCTCTTCTTCGAGCTCCTCCGGCCAGGAGCGCTGCCCGGTGCCGAGCTGCCCGCCGTTGCGGCCAGACGCACCATCGCCGAACCGGCAGGCCTCGATGAGCACCACCGACACGCCCGCCTTGGCGAGATGATAGGCCGCCTGCAGCCCGGTATAACCGCCGCCGATAATGGCGACGTCGCATGTTTTCGATCCGTCGAGTTCAGGGTAGGTGGGCCGCTCGCCCGCCGTTGCCTGATACCACGAAATGCCGGGCGCGATCGGGCTCTGCCATTTCTGTTCGGATGTCATGGTGCCATCCTCACACGTTGAGCAGAAGGAATTCGCGTTCCCACGGGCTGATCACCTGCATGAAGGTCTCGAACTCGCCGCGCTTGACGCCGGCGTAGAGCCCGATGAACTCGCGGCCGAACACTTCCTCGAACGCGGGCTCGTCCTCCATCAGCGCGACGGCCTCAAGCAGCCCGCGCGGCAGGTCGATCGAGCCTTCGTTGGCCGAATCCTCGGTCGGCGCTGTCGGTTCAATTTCCTTCATGATGCCCAAGAGGCCGCAGGCGAGCGATGCCGCGAGCGCCAGATAGGGGTTGGCGTCGGAACTCGGTAGCCGGTTCTCGACACGCCGCGCCTGCGGATCGGACACCGGCACGCGGAACGCCGTCGTGCGGTTGTCGTAGCCCCAGGCGTTGTTCACCGGGCACGACATGTCGGGCGTCAGGCGACGGTAGGAGTTGACGTATGGCGCCAGCATGCAGAGCGCGCTCGGCACGTATTTCTGCATGCCGCCGATGAAGTGGAAGAACTCCTTCGAGGGCGAGCCGTCGGGGTTGGAAAACACGTTCTTGCCCGTGTCCTCGTGGATGACCGACTGGTGGATGTGCATCGCCGATCCGGCTTGGCCCTGCATCGGCTTGGCCATGAACGTGGCGTAAATGCCGTGCTTCATCGCCGCCTCGCGGATCGTCCGCTTGAACATGAAGACCTGGTCGGCAAGCTCGATCGGATTGCCGTGGCGAAGGTTGATCTCGAGCTGCGCCGGTCCTTCCTCGTGGATCAGCGTGTCGATCTCCAGCCCCTGCTTTTCGGAGAAGTGGTAGATGTCGTCGATCAACTCGTCGAACTCGTTGATACCGGCGATCGAATAGCCCTGGCCACCGAGAATGGCGCGACCCGAGCGGCCCTTCGGCGGATGCAGCGGATAATCCGGGTCGTCGTTCTTGGCGACGAGATAGAACTCGATCTCCGGCGCCACGATCGGCTTCCAGCCGCGGTCATGATAGAGCTTCATGATCCGCTTCAAGACGTTGCGCGGCGTATAGGGGACCTCTTCTCCATCGGCACTGACGATATCGCAGATCACCTGCGCGGTCGGGTCCGTCTCCCACGGCACGACGGAAAGCGTCGAAAGGTCGGGCACCAGCTTCAGATCGCTGTCGCGCGGCTCGTAGCGGAAGCTTTCGGTCTCCTCTGGATACTCACCCGAAATCGTGTGGCGGTAGATTGCCGAAGGCAGCGCCAGCGAGGTGTTCGAGGTGAATTTCGAGCTCGGCATCATCTTGCCGCGTGGCACGCCGGCAAGGTCCGGCGTGATGCATTCGATGTCTTCGATCCCGCGTGCCCGCAAGAACTGCGCTGCTTCCTTCCAGGAGGCCACGCCGCGAAGATATCCAGGGTCCGGGGGAGATTTCTTCGAGGCGGGAACGTTCTTGGCAGGCTTCAGCGTCGTCTTTTTTGGGGACATGACACACCGGTTTGCGTTGATCTTGCAGCCATAATAACCGGAGTTTGGCAATTGGCGAGGGGGGAGGCACGTTGACTTTCGCCTATTGATGGAAAAAGAAGACGCCTTTCGACGAAGGAAACAGCCGTGCAGCGAAGAAGCGATGTGATCGTCATAGGCGCGGGCGCCGCAGGCATGATGTGCGCCATCCGCGCCGGCCAGCGCGGCCGCTCGGTGGTCGTTCTGGATCACGCCAAGGCGCCCGGCGACAAGATCCGCATCTCCGGCGGCGGTCGCTGCAACTTCACCAATATTCACGCCTCGCCGAAGAATTTCCTCTCGGCCAATCCGCATTTCAGTAAGTCGGCGCTGGCCCGCTTCACGCCGTCGGATTTCATCGCCATGGTCGATCGTCACAGGATCGCCTGGCATGAGAAGACGCTCGGCCAGCTGTTTTGCGACGACAGCGCCAAGGACATCATCCGCATGCTGCTTGACGAGATGCAGGCGGCTGGCGCAAGGCTCGAGCTGCGCACCGAGATCGTCGCGGTCGAAAAGACCGAAGACGGCTTTCGCGTCTCGACTTCCGAGGGCGAGTATCACGCCACCTCGCTGGTGATTGCCACCGGCGGCAAGTCGATCCCGAAAATGGGCGCGACCGGTTTCGCCTATCGCATCGCCGAACAGTTCGGCCTGCCTCTCATTGAAACCCGCCCCGGCCTCGTGCCGTTGACACTCGACCCGCAATTGCTCGAAAGCGTCGCACCGCTGTCGGGGATCGCGGCCCCCGCTGAACTACGCCACGGCAAGACCGCCTTTCGCGAAGCGCTGCTCTTCACCCATCGCGGCCTGAGCGGCCCGGCCATCTTGCAAATCTCGTCCTATTGGCGCGAGGGTGACGAGATCACCGTCGATATCGAGCCCGACGTCGATCTCCTAGCTCACCTGAAGGCGGCAAAGCAGGCGAATGGTCGGCAGTCGGCGCAGACCGCGCTCGGCGAGCTGCTCCCCAAGCGCCTGGCGCAATATCTGACCGAGCGCGCCGGCGTCACCGGCAACATGGCCGACATGTCCGACAAGGTGCTGACGCGCTTGGTCGATGCCGCGCAGAACTGGACGATCAAGCCTTCGGGCTCAGAGGGCTACCGCACGGCCGAAGTCACGCTTGGCGGCATCGACACGTCAGCACTCGATTCCCGCAGCATGCAGGCCAAGGCGGTGCCCGGTCTCCACTTCATCGGCGAGTGCGTCGACGTCACCGGTTGGCTCGGCGGCTACAATTTCCAGTGGGCCTGGGCTTCGGGTGTCGCGGCTGGTGACAGTCTATAAAGCTTATTCTTCGTAGAGATGAAACCAGTTGAAGGATTCAAGAGTTCTTAAGCAGGGTGCGCCATCCTGTCCCGATGACGTGCTCAAATTGGCTTCCTAAATAAGGCTTTACGAGCACAGTCTTTTGTTGGATTGTTGTGACATAGAGAAGTGAGGTTCTGCAGATGAACAAGAACACACGACGCGCCCGCGCCATCGCAATTGCCAAGGCTCAGCCGGATACACGGCTTGTCGCAATCCGCTACTTCGTCCTGGCCGCCAGTGCCGCTGCCGCCGTCATGGCGCTCTTCCTTCCGCGAATGCTCTAAGGCACTCCTCTTCAAGACAACGAGATCTTGCGGCGCACCGATGCGCCTGCACTATAAGCGCGTGAACGCCCGGTTTGCTGCGATATCCGGCTACCTAAGCTTATATAAAAATTAACGCATCTTCGGCAAAGCTTTAGTATGACTTATGGGCGCCTCGCATCTTGCGTGGTGTGACAGGCAATGATTGCCGTCCGAGCATGCGCTCGCGATCCCCCATTGTTCCAAAATGTTCGATGCACTCAGCCGACGCGCAATCTCGCCGCCGGTGGGAGGAGTGGTGTATGGAAGGCCGGAACCCCCATGTTTATTGACAGGATTCTTTCCCGTTTCAGGATCAAGACCAAGGTCCTTATCTTCGTCTTGCCGTTTGTTTTAAGCATTTCAGCAGTCGGCTTCACCGGCCTTTATGCATCCGGCCTGCTCCAGGGCCGAATGGAGATCTCCAACAGCGTTCTTCAGTCGCTGAGCGGTTTCAAGGATCTCTTCGGCTCCATGGACGATTTCCTGCGCGTGACCAATGAGGAAGCGCGCGACAAGCTCTACGCCGATGTTTCCACGCAGCATGCGACGCTGAGCGCCACGCTGAAGCAGATCGGCGACAATGCCGGCCGCGCCAATCTGCAGGCCGCCACCGATGGAACCTCCGGCATCTCCGACACCGTCGGCAAGCTCTGGACCCTGCACGAACAGGAAGTCGCCCTGCGCAAGTCGATCGACGAAGCGCAGAAGGTGATGATCTCCAGCCGCTTCAACGTCAACTATGACGCACAGCAGCTGCAGGAGAACATTCGCAACGACGAAGGCAACGCCACCGCGACGCTCCGCGCCGCCGACCGGCTCCTGAAGGGCGGCGATGCGCTGGCAACCGTGATGGCCGATTTCGGCAAGGCGCAACTGCCGGCCGACAAGCTCAAGGTCGTTACCGACGCGCTCCCGGGCATCCTGAAAGCCCAGCGCCTGATCGAGATCTCCGTCCCGCAGAACCAGAAGAGCATGACGCAGTCGCTGGCGCAGACGATCAGCGACGTGAAGGCGCAGGCGACCGCCGCCGACGCCGGCACCGACGAGGCGATCGCCAATCTCGGCCGTCTCGTGTCGCGCTTCCGCCAGATGTCGACCTACACCCAGCTGACGGCAACGCAGATGATGCGTGCCGCCACGACCACCTTCGTCGAGCTCGACAGCCGCATCGCCCAGACCAACTCCGTGCTGGAAGACACGCGCCGCCTCGAAAGCGCGATCTATTCTCTGCAGCTGGTCCTTGGCGAATTTGCCGCCAAGCCGGACAAGGACAACCGCGTTCGCCTGCACCAGGAGATCGCGACGCTTGGCACCAACCTCAACACGCTGCTTGCCAGCGCCAAGGGCATGAACTTCGCCGAGGATATCGTCGCCGCCATGTCGCCGGCGCTTGCCTCGATGGACAAGGATGCCGAAAGCCTCGTCGCCACCATCGAGCAGCGCGTCGCCGACTACGCCTCGGCCCGCACGCAGCTGAACGCCGTCTGGAGCGAACTCACCGCCTTTGCCGAATTGCAGAAGCAGACGGCCGGCGTCGAACGCACACAGGCCAACGGCATCTCCGTTCTCACGACCGGCCTCGGCATCCTGCTCTCGGTTGTCGGCGGTATCGCGCTGGTGCTGACCCTGCAGCGGCCGATCGGCCAGATCACGTCGGCCATGCGCCGCATCGCCGATGGCGCGCTCGACACCAGCATATCAGGTGAACAGCGCCACGACGAAATCGGCGACATGGCCCGCGCGCTCGGCATCTTCAAGGAAAACGCCATCTCCAAGATCCGCATCGAGGAGCAGAGCGACGAGGAGCGTGCCGCTTCCGAGCACGAGCGCCAGCGCAACGACGCCGAAAAGCGCGAGATGGACCGCCAGATCGAATTCGCCGTCAACGCGCTTGCTTCTGGTCTCGAACGCATGTCGCAGGGCGATATCTCGACCACGATCGACACGCCTTTCATCGGCCGTCTCGAACAGCTTCGCCAGGATTTCAACGGCTCTATGATGCGCCTTCAGGCTACGATGAGCCAGATTCGCGATAACGTCGAAATGATCCAGGGCAATGGCAACCAGATGGCCCAGTCGGCCGAGGACCTCGCCAAGCGCACTGAGAACCAGGCCGCCTCGCTGGAAGAGACGGCAGCCGCCGTCGATCAGATCACCGTTACCGTGCGCTCGTCCGCCGAACGCGCCAAGGAGGCCGATCAGGTCGTGCGCCAGGCCAAGCGCAGTGCCGATGATTCCGCCACCGTCGTCAACAATGCGATCGACGCGATGACCCGCATCGAGGAAGCCTCGCAGCAGATCGAGCAGATCATCGGCGTCATCGACGAGATCGCCTTCCAGACCAACCTGCTGGCGCTCAACGCCGGCATCGAGGCCGCGCGCGCTGGGGAAGCTGGCAAGGGCTTCGCCGTCGTTGCCATGGAAGTCCGCGAACTGGCGCAGCGCTCCGCCGCGGCCGCCCAGGAGATCAAGGGGCTGATCAACAAATCGACCAACGAGGTGAACTCCGGTTCGCAGTTCGTGCAGCAGACCGGCACGGTGCTGGCAAAGATCAGCACGCAGATCGTCGCCATTAGCGAGCATGTCGAGGTCATCGCCCGCGCCAGCCACGATCAGTCCGGCGCCCTGCAGGAGGTCAACACCACGGTCAACCAGATGGACCAGATGACCCAGCAGAACGCCGCGATGGTCGAGGAAACCACGGCCGCCAGCCGCGAACTTGCCAACGAAGCCGATGCTCTCCTCAGCCTCATCAGGCAGTTCAAAATCGACAGCGGTAGCCAGGAGAAGGTCTACCGCGCTGCCTGATCGCGGCAGATACTTTCGATAGGAACATGCGATGGCTCCGGAAACGGAGCCATTTGCGTTTCTCCGGTGCGGATATGCAGGAAATCATCCATGCATTTTTGTTTGCGCAGACATGACACCCGTCAGTTTTCATGGGATTTATCTTAAAACTTTAGCACTAATTTCGGCCCCGATTATTCCTCAGGGGTCTTTGTATGCTTCGCTTCTTCTCAGCGTCTATTGTTCGGCAAATCGTCGCGATTACGCTTGCTCTTCTGGTCTTCAGTACAGCGGCGATTGTTTCTGTAACTTACTACAATCTTAGCGCGTACGTCATGACCAGCGCAGTCACCGATGCCAAGGACGCAAGTCGCGCCATGGCGGTGCTCTATGCGGCTGGCGATCCGGCCGCGAAGGTCGATGTTCGCGACAATAAGCTGGTCGCCGTCAGCGAAGAGAAGCTGCCGGCGTCGCTCAGCGACCACGCGCTCGTCGATCGCACCGCCGCCTCCATCGCCGGCTACGCCACAGTGTTCGAGCGTCAGGGCGATGACTACGTCCGCGTCTCGACCAACGTTAAGAAGGAAAACGGTGAGCGCGCCGTCGGCACCAAGCTGGCTGCCGGCCATCCGGCGCAGGCGGCTCTCGCCAAGGGTGAAGCCTATTACGGCCCGGCTGATCTCTTCGGCAAGAAGTTCATGACCGGCTATTTCCCGGTCAAGAGTGCAGCGGGCACCACCGTTGGCGTCCTCTTCATCGGCATTCCGATGGAAGTCTACTACAGCAGCCTGCAGCAGCTCCTGACCCTGGTTGTCGGCGTCGGCCTCGCGGTCCTGCTGATCGTGGGCGTCATCGCCTACTTTGCGATCCGCGCCACGATCCGTCCGCTTGAGACCCTGACGGGCGCCATCAACACGATCTCGTCTGGAAATCTCGACACGAAGATTCCCTGCACCGAGAAAGAGAACGAGTTCGGAGCGATTGGCAAGGCGCTCGCTCTATTCCAGGACGGCGCTCGCGCTCGGCTCATGCTGGAAACACAGGCGGCCGAACAGCGCGCCTTCAGCGACGCGGAGCGCAGCCGCAACGACGCCGAAAAGCGCACGCTCGACGACCAGATCCAGTTTGCCGTCACCGAGCTCGCGGCGGGCCTTGGTCGCCTGTCGCGCGGCGATGTCTCGGAAATGATCCAAACGCCCTTCGTCGGCCGGCTTGAACAGCTGCGCGTGGATTTCAACGCCTCGCTCGAGCGTCTGCAGGATACGCTCTCGCGCATCCGGGACAACGCGGCGACCATCCACCGCAATTCCGGCTCCATGCTGCACTCGGCCGATGAGCTCTCCAAGCGCACCGAAGCCCAGGCCGCAAGCCTGGAGGAAACCGCTGCTGCCGTGGAAGAGATTACCGTCACCGTCCGCTCGTCTGCCGAACGCGCCCGCGAGGCAAACAGCGCCGTTATCGTCACCAAGAAGACGGCGGACAGCTCGACTGTCGTGGTCGGCGATACTGTCGCCGCAATGGACCGCATCGAAGCGGCGTCCAAGCAGATCGAGCAGATCATCGAGGTGATCGACGACATCGCCTTCCAGACCAACCTCTTGGCGCTGAACGCCGGCATCGAGGCGGCGCGCGCCGGGGAAGCCGGCAAGGGCTTCGCGGTCGTTGCCATGGAAGTGCGCGAACTTGCCCAGCGTTCGGCCGATGCCGCGCGCGAGATCAAGAGCCTGATCGAAACCTCGACCCGCGAGGTCGCGGCAGGTTCCGGACTGGTGCAGAAGACCGGCTCGGTTCTGGCCTCGATCAGCAGCGAGATCATCGCGATCAGCAAGCACGTCGAAACCATCGCCACCGCCAGCGCCGACCAGTCGGCCGCCCTGCAGGAAGTCAACAGCTCCGTCAACGCGATGGATCAGATGACGCAGAAGAACGCGGCCATGGTCGAAGAGACCACCGAGCAGAGCCGCCAGCTGGCGAGCGAAGCCGATGCGCTCATGTCGCTGATACAGCAGTTCCGCATCGATGCGTCTTCGGCGCCCCAGCAGGTCCGCATGCGAAACGCTGCCTGATCGGTTCTCCATCAGGTCTGATCATAGAAGGGCTGCCCGTTGGGCGGCCCTTTTTCATGGGCAACATGGCGAGAAGACGAGCGACAAAACGCTCGAGCCGCGATTGCCCAAAGCCCTGGTAGAAGGCTTCCTCTTCCCGCGCACGATACGGGTCGAAATTCCTCTCGTTGAGTTTGGCGAGCTCGATGAAGGCCAATAGCTCAATCATGACGGTGTCCTTTCCAGGTGAAGATGGACACAGGGTATTCGTCAAAATTCGCTTCATAAACGCAAGAAATCCCACTATGTTTTTCACTGATGAAAAGCACGCAATGGGATTCCTTTCAGCTCTTCCTGCAAGTCGCGCGTCTCGGCGGGCTGACGGGGGCGGCGGCCGCAAACGGGCTCAGCCCCGCCACGATCGGCCGGCGAATGCTTGATCTCGAGCAGGAGATCGGCCGAACACTGTTTTCTCGCAGCCAGACGGGCTACCGACTGACGCCGGATGGCCAGGCCCTGCTCGATCATCTGAAGGACATGGAGGCCGCCGCCCGCAAGGTGGATGCCTGGCGCCAGGCAAGCAGCGTCGGAGCAACCGTGCGGATCGCCGCCGGCACCTGGGTCGCCTGGCTGATGGCCGAGAATTTTGGCGCCATCCGCATGCCCGGCGACCATTTCGCGGTGTCGCTGACGATAGGTGAGGCGCGCGCCAACCTGAACTATCGCGAAATCGATATCGGCATCCGCGCCTTCGAGCCGGAGGAAAACAATCTGGCCGCGCGGCTGCTGGGGGAGGTGGCCTACGCTGTCTATGCCAGGCGCAATGCCGGCGAACAGGAAGAACGCTGGCTGGCTGTCGGGGAGGAGGATGCTATCTCCAACTATCTGCGCTGGCCGCACCGCAATGCCGCGGGCGCCATCGTCGCCACCGTCAACCGCCCGCGCTCGCTGCTCGATCTCGTCCGCGCCGGCGCCGGCAAGGCGGTGTTGCCCTGTTTCGTCGGCGATCTCGATCCAGACCTGCAGCGTCTCGGCCCGGAGCTACCGGACTTGCGCCACCAGCAATGGATCGTCATGAACAACGAAGACCGGCATCGCCAGGAAATCCGCACCGTCACCGATCGCATGACCAAGCTGTTGAAGAGCTACGGCGATCTCTTCGCGGGAAAGCGCCCCAGCCGAAGCTTAGGCGCCGCGTTGCAGGTTCGGATTGGGGGCTAGTCAGCACCGGCCCGCAACAATCACCGGGATCAACAGGTCACCCCAGTTTCCATCGCCGCCGTGATGGCGGGCGGATCGCACGATCTCGACCGAAACGCCGGCATCGACCGCCTTCATGACCGACTGGTTCAACCGGTGCAGATCATTGGCGAGCATGCGGATCATGCCTTGCTGATCCGGTGTCATGCTGGTGGATTGTTCCTCTGCGCGTTCCTTGACGCGTGCAAGCGTAGGCATGGCTTTCTCCTCCTTTGATCGATGTTACTCGGCTGCTGGCTTGAACTGTGCGTGCTCGGTCGATTCCCCCATCGCGGTGGTCGAGGACCGCCCGCCTGTGATCGCCAACGACACGGCGTCGAAATAGCCGGTGCCGACTTCGCGCTGATGCTTGGTCGCCGTGTAGCCGTTCGCTTCGGCGGCGAATTCCGCCTGCTGCAGCTCCGAATAGGCGGCCATCTGCCGGTCCTTGTAGCCGCGGGCGAGTTCATACATGCCGAAGTTTAGCTGGTGGAAGCCCGCCAGCGTGATGAACTGGAACTTGTAGCCCATGGCACCAAGCTCGCGCTGGAACTTGGCGATCGTCGCGTCGTCGAGGTTCTTTTTCCAATTGAACGACGGCGAGCAGTTATAGGCCAAGAGCTTGCCCGGATGCACCTTGTGCACGCCCTCGGCAAACCGCCGCGCTTGCTCCAGATCCGGCTTCGACGTCTCGCACCAGACCAGGTCGCAATGCGGCGCGTAGGCGACGGCGCGCGCGATGCACGGCTCCAGCCCGTTGCGCACCTGATAGAAGCCCTCGACCGTGCGGCCGGCATCGTAGTCGACGAAAGGCTGGTCGCGTTCGTCGATATCGGAGGTCAACAGCTTGGCGGCTTCCGCATCGGTGCGGGCGATGACGAGCGTCGGCACTCCCATGACGTCGGCGGCAAGGCGCGCGGCGTCGAGATTGCGGATATGGGCGGCGGTCGGGATCAGAACCTTGCCGCCGAGGTGGCCGCACTTCTTTTCCGATGCCAGCTGGTCCTCGAAATGAACACCCGCGACACCGGCCTCGATATAGGCCTTCATGATTTCGAAGGCATTGAGCGGCCCGCCGAACCCGGCTTCGGCATCGGCAACGATCGGCGCGAACCATGTCTCGACCGAAAGCCCCTTGTCTTCCGAGGTCTCGATCTGGTCGGCGCGCTGCAGCGTTCTATTGATCCGCTTGGCAAGCTCCGGCCCGGCATTGGCTGGATAGAGCGACTGATCGGGATACATCGCCGATGCCGTGTTGGAGTCGGCCGCGACCTGCCAACCCGAGAGATAGATCGCCTTCAGTCCGGCGCGGACCATCTGCATGGCCTGGTTTCCGGAAAGCGCGCCGAGGGCGTTGACGAAGTCGTCCTGATGCAGCAGCTGCCAGAGCCGGTTGGCGCCCATTTCGGCCAGCGAGTAACGAAGCTCGACCGATCCGCGCAGCCGTCTCACATCATCGGCCGAATAGGGACGCTCGATGCCGGCGAAGCGGTTGGCGGGGATATTGCGGTGAAGCTTGTCAAACTCTGTCATGTCTTCCTCCTTGCATAACATCATGGCCATCTGGCTGATTGACAGGATTTACAAATCATCAGGATATGGCCAGAGTTATCTGGAGAAGTGCGATGGAATAGGGGTAGCGATGCAAAGAACGTGACAAGTTTCGACAGTAAATTTGTCAAGTTTTGTAAATTCTGCGACCCGGATATTCTGTAAAGGATTGTCACATGGCTGAGCGCAAGATGTTTGCCGGTCCCAAGGTCCGCCGTATCCGAAACGGCCTCGGCGTGACGCAGGCGGCGATGGCCGAGGCGCTGGAAATCTCGCCGTCCTATCTCAATCTGATCGAGCGCAACCAGCGCCCGCTGACCGTGCAGCTGCTGCTGAAGCTCGCGGCGGTCTACAAGGTCGATCTCGAGGAGCTGCGCGCCGAAAGCGGCGGTAGTCTCACTCAGCTGAAGGAAGTCTTCGCCGATCCGCTGCTGTCGGGCGAGTTGCCGGGCGATCAGGAGCTGGTCGAAGTCGCTGAAGCCGCACCCAATGCGGCAAGCGGCGTCATCAAGCTCTACCGCGCTTACCGCGAGCAGGCGGCCCGCCTCTCCGATCTTACGCTTCTGAGTGCAGGGGAGGGGCAGGTGCCACTGTCGGGTGCGCGGCTGCCGGCCGATGAGGTGCGCGACGTGCTGGAGCGCCGCTCGGCTTACTTCCCGCGCATCGAGACGGCGGCGGAAGCGTTCCTGCATGCGCTCTCCGATCCCCGCGATATCATCTCGACATTCAAGGAGTGGCTGCGCGCCGAGCGCGGCATCGGCGTTCGTGTTCTCCCCATCCACGTTATGCCGGATCTGCGCCGCCGTTTCGATCGTCACTCCATGCGGCTCTTCATTTCCGAACGCCTGTCGCCGGCAGATCAGGCGCAGGAGATCGCCATCGAAGTCGCGACGCTGGCGTTGCGCGAGGCGATCGTGAGCGAGCTCGAAGGCCTGATGCTCTCCACCGAAGAGGCGAGACGCATCGCCCGCTTCGAGCTTGCGCGCTATGCGGCGCTGGCGCTGACCATGCCTTACGCGCCCTTCCTCGCTGCGGCCCAGGCGGCGGCCTACGACATCGATATACTGCGGGTGCGCTTCAACGTCTCATTCGCGCAGGCGGCTACCCGGCTGACCATGCTGCAGCGCCCCGGCGCCTCGGCGGTCTCCTTCTTCACCATGGAGATCGACGGTGCCGGCCATCGGCTGCGGCGGTCGGGCGCGCAGGGCTTCCCGCATCTGCGCTTCGGCGGCGACTGTCCCAAGCTCAACGTCCATGTCGCGCTGCTCCAGCCCGGGCAGATTCTCGCCGAAACGGTCGAGATGCCGGATGATACTCGCTACCTCACCATATCCCGCACGCTGGAAGGCCCAAACGCGCCGTTCGGCGAGCGAGTCCGCCGCACGGCGCTTCTCGTCGGTTGTGATGCTTCGGCGGGCGAGGGGACGGTCTACGGCCGGGCGGTTTCCGCGCAAAAGGCGATCACGGCAGGCTCCGGCTGTCGACTTTGCGAACGGCGCGGATGTCTCTCGCGCGCCGAGCCGCCTGTCACACGCCCGTTGGGGCTCGATGAGATGGTCTCGGGCCTTGGCAACTTCGACTTTTAGTCCCGGTGTCCAGTCACAGCGAAATCATTGAGAGTGCAGGATTTTGCGCTTGTCGGCTCCAGAAATCCTTTCTAGTCTGCAACCAAAACCAGAGGGAGGGCATCCGCGGAAAACGGTGCCCAAACAAAAAGCAGGAGATAGCATGAGGTCAATTCTCGTAAAGCTCGCGGCCACGGCTCTCGTGACTGGGCTTTCGATCACGCCATCCGTTGCCGCGGACCGCGTCGTCAATGTCTACAACTGGTCCGATTATATCGACAGTTCCATCCTCGAAGACTTCACCAAGGAAACCGGCATCAAGGTCGTCTACGACACCTTCGACAGCAACGAGACGCTGGAAGCCAAGCTTCTGGCCGGCGGCACGGGCTACGACGTCGTGGTGCCGACGGTATCCTTCATGCAGCGCCAGATCGCGGCGGGTGTCTACCAGAAGCTCGACAAGTCGAAGCTGCCGAACCTCTCCAACATGTGGGACGTGGTCACCAAGGGTGTGGCGTCCTTCGATCCGGGCAATGAATACGCCGTCGACTACATGTGGGGCACGACAGGCATCGGCTACAATGTCGACAAGGTGAAGGCAGCGCTCGGCACGGATGAGAAGCCGAACTGGGATGCTCTCTTCGATCCGGCAAAGGCCGCAAAGCTCAAGGATTGCGGCATATACATGCTGGATTCCCCGACCGACGTCATCCCCTCCGTGCTCGCCTATCTCGGCCTCGATCCGAACAGCACGAAGACCGAAGACCTGAAGAAGGCGCAGGACGTGCTGATGGCCGTTCGTCCCTTCGTGCGCAAGTTCCACTCGTCGGAATACATCAGCGCGCTTGCCAATGGCGATATCTGCATCGCGCTCGGCTTCTCGGGCGACGTCTTCCAGGCCCGCGACCGCGCCACCGAAGCCAACTCCGGCGTCAAGGTCGATTACTCGGTGCCGAACCAGGGCGCGCAGATCTTCTTCGACGTCTTCGGCATCCCGAAGGATGCCCCGCATGTCGAGGAAGCGCATGAATTCATCAACTACATGATGAAGCCCGAGGTCGCCGCCAAGGCATCGAACTACGTCTTCTACGCCAACGGTAACAAGGCATCGCAGCCGCTGCTCGACAAGGAAGTGATCGACGATACCGCGATCTATCCGACGCCCGAGGTCATGGCGAAGCTATTCACCGTTCCGCCGCTCGATGCGAAAGCGCAGCGTGCAGTGACGCGACTGTGGACGACAGTCGTCACCGGTCAGTAATGCACTGATCTGCCCGAACCTGATGGTTCGGGCATTTCTTTTAGTGGCGCATTGGATCAGGTCAGTTTTCGGGGAAAAATCATGAAGTCACTCGGCAATATTCGCCGTTCCTTTGCGCCTTGGGCCGATCCGGCCGCCAAGCCGTTCATCTCGGTCAAGAACGTCACCAAGCGCTTCGGTGATTTCACCGCCGTCGACGACCTGTCGCTCAATATCTATCACCGCGAGTTCTTCGCGCTGCTCGGCGCATCCGGCTGCGGCAAGTCCACGCTGCTGCGCATGCTTGCTGGTTTCGAGCAGCCGACTTCGGGCGAGATCATCCTCGATGGCACCGACCTTGCCGGAACGCCGCCCTATAAGCGGCCGGTCAACATGATGTTCCAGTCCTACGCGCTCTTCCCGCACATGACGGTCGAAAAGAACATCGCCTTCGGCCTGCGCCAGGATGGCATGGCCAAGGACGAGATCGGCGAACGCGTGCTGCAGATGCTGAAGATGGTAAAGCTGGAGAAATTCGCGTCCCGCAAGCCGAACCAGCTTTCCGGCGGCCAGCGCCAGCGCGTGGCGCTCGCCCGCTCGCTTGCCAAGCGCCCGAAGGTGCTGCTGCTCGACGAACCGCTTGGCGCGCTCGACAAGAAGCTGCGCGAGGAAACCCAGTTCGAGCTGATGGACCTGCAGCAGAACCTCGGTCTCACCTTCGTCGTCGTCACCCACGACCAGGAAGAGGCAATGACCATGGCCGACCGCATTGCCGTCATGAGCCACGGCAAGGTTATTCAGGTGGCGACGCCGGCCGAAATCTACGAGGCCCCGAACTCGCGCTTCGTGGCCGATTTCATCGGCGACGTGAACATCTTCGACGGCAAGGTCACGGCCTCCAATGCCAACGGCGTCGAGATCGCTATCGACGAGAGCCTGACCATCAAGCTGTCGGGCGCGGAGCCGCTGCCGGTCGGCAGTGCCGCCGGCTTCGCCATCCGTCCCGAAAAGCTGAAGGTCACGCGCACTCCGCCGGCCAATCCTGGCATCAATGCCGCCTCGGGCGAGCTCTGGGATATCGCCTATCTCGGCGACATGACCGTTTTCCATGTGAAGCTGAAGAGCGGCAAGGTGGTCAAGGCATCGTCGCTGAACGCGCAGCGCGCGGTCGATGATCCCTTCGTCTACGATCAGGAAGTCTGGGTCACCTTCGCCGAGGACGCCGGCGTTCTGTTGAAGGATTGACGCCATGGGCAAGCTCGGATCATCCGTCTACAACCGCCTCGTCATCATCGTTCCCTACGTCTGGCTGCTGCTCTTCTTTCTGGCGCCGTTCTTCATCGTCTTCCGCATCTCGCTGTCGACGACGGCGATCGCCATGCCGCCCTATGATCCGGCCTTCTCCTTCTCCGACAGCTGGGCCGATGTCTGGGACAAGATCGCGAGCTTCTCCTTCGACAATTATCACTACCTGATCGACGATCCGCTCTATTTCAACGCCTATCTCTCGAGTGTCATCATCGCCGGCATCTCCACGCTGCTGACGCTGCTGATCGCCTATCCGATCGCCTACGGCATGGCCAATGCCCCGCGCAGCATCCGCCCGACGCTTCTGATGCTGGTCATCCTGCCGTTCTGGACGAGCTTCCTGATCCGCGTCTATGCCTGGATCGCCATCCTGAAGCCCGAGGGGCTGCTGAACCAGCTGCTGCAGTCGCTGCATGTCATCGACAGCCCGCTGATCATCCTCAACACCAACATCGCGGTCTATATCGGCATCGTCTATTCGTATCTGCCGTTCATGGTGCTGCCACTCTATTCCTCGCTGGAGAAGATGGACGGCACGCTGATCGAGGCGGCGCAGGATCTCGGTTGCCCGCCGATAACGGCCTTCTGGCGCGTGACTTTCCCGCTGTCGCTTCCAGGCGTCGTCGCCGGTTGCATGCTGGTCTTCATCCCCGCCGTCGGCGAGTTCGTCATCCCCGATCTGCTCGGCGGATCGCAGACGCTGATGATCGGCAAGACACTGTGGAACGAGTTCAATTCCAACCGCGACTGGCCGGTATCATCGGCCGTGGCGACCATCTTGCTTCTCATCCTGGTGATCCCGATCGTGTTCTTCCAGAATGTGCAGGCCAAGGCCGATGAGCAGGGGAGATAGACCATGATGAAATGGACCCGCTTCAACGTCGCCTCCGTGACGCTCGGCTTTGCCTTCCTCTATCTGCCGATCGTGCTGCTCGTCGTCTTCTCGTTCAACGAATCGAAGCTCGTCACCGTCTGGGGCGGCTTCTCGACCAAGTGGTACGTGTCGCTCTTCCAGAACCAGGCGCTGCTCGACGCCGCCTGGGTGACGCTACGGGTCGGCGTGCTCTCGGCCACCGCGGCCACCATCCTCGGCACGCTCGCCGCCATCACGCTGGTGCGCTACACGCGCTTCCGCGGCCGCATGCTGTTCTCCGGCATGGTCTACGCGCCGCTGGTCATGCCCGAGGTCATCACCGGCCTGTCGCTGCTGCTGCTCTTCGTGGCAATCGGCCTCGACCGCGGCTTCTGGACCATCACGCTGGCCCATACGACGCTCACCATGTGCTTCGTAGCCGTCGTCGTCCAGTCGCGCTTGCTCACCTTCGACCGGTCGATCGAGGAAGCAGCGCTCGATCTCGGCTCGCCGCCGGTACGCACCTTCTTCGAGATCACCCTGCCGATCATCGCGCCCGCCGTGGCGTCTGGCTGGATCCTCGCCTTCACCCTGTCGCTGGACGATCTCGTCATCGCCAGCTTCACGTCCGGTCCGGGTGCCACCACGCTGCCGATGAAGATCTACAGCCAGGTGCGCCTCGGCGTCACGCCAGAGATCAATGCGGTCTGCACCATCCTGATCGGCATTGTCGCGGTCGGCGTCGTCTGCACATCCGTCATCACCAAGCGGCGCGAGCTGCAGCGCGAGAGGGACGAGCGGGCGGCGGCGAACGCGCCGTGATTATTTCGTAGCGCCTTCCTGCGGCGGCTGCTGGTTGCCCGGTTGCTGGTTGCTTGGCAGCGCCGAAAGGACCGGATCCGGCCAGGACCCGCCGACAAAGAACGGCAGGGCTGGGAAGGTCGCGTCGTTGACGGGATCGGTCGCAATGATCTTGCCGGAGAGTGCGAGCCCGCTCGACTTATAGGGAATGACACCCGACAGCGTGATCGTTTCCTGCGGCCCTTCGATCCGGCCGCGCTTGATCTGCGCGGCCCCGTCGTCGAGATCGGCCGCGATATCAAGGCGATCGAACGCGAAGGAGCGATGCGATACGGCGCTCAGCGCGAAGAATTCCGCCTTCGCCGCTTCGCTGCGCACAGCCTCGGAATCGAACCCAGGCAGCGAGCCTGCCTGCGCGCGGAAATGGATGTTGCCAGTTACATCAGCCGGCCCCGCCTTCCAGATCGGCAGCGCGGTGCTGACCGAGAGGTCGAGCGAACCGGTCGCGAGCGGCAACGGACCCTTGAGATTGAGGCGCTCGATCAGGCTGGCGAAATCCGCGCCCCGGATCGACATCTGCAGCTTGCCGCCGCCATCGAAGTCGCCGCGCTTGGTCTCGATATGAGCAGTCAGCGCACCGCCTTCGAACTGGCTGTCGCCGATATCGAACCGCGCCTCGTTGCTGGAAACGATGATGCTCGCGCCGACATTGGCGAGCTTGAAGGGGACGAGATCGGCCTGCTTGGCCGATAGCCTGAGGTCGATATCGAGCTGCTGCAAGGCGCCGCCGTCGGGCGGTCCATGATCTTCGCCGGCGGCGAGCCGCACCACGAAGGCGTCGAACAGGGATTTGAAATTGATCTGGTCGAAGGCCAGCGTGCCACCGAGCTTGGCGCGCTTGCCGGGCACGAAGCTCACATCCATGGCGCCATTGGCGTTCGAGGCGTTCATGCCGAGCGTGAGGTTATCGAAGCGAAAACCGTTAGCGGAAGACGTCACATCGCTGTCGATCGAAAATGCCTTGAGGGTCGCCGCATCCGGCAGTGCGCGTCCCGCCCATGTCAGCAAGGCCGGCAGATCCGGAATGCCGACGGACATCGTGCCCTGCAGGCTGAATAGATGGGCAATGTTGGCAACGCCATCGAACTTGGCCGTCACCAGGTTCGATGTCAGCGCGGCCCGCAGCGGTGCATTCTTGCCGCCGAAGGTCAGCAAGGGGCTGCGCGACGAGAAATCCAGCTTCAGGTCCAGGCCATTGGTGCGAGCAATCAGCACCGCGCCGATCGGGCTCGACAGGCGCGGCCAGCCGATATCGGCGGTCACGCCATCGAAGCGATATGTCTTGCCGCTGGCGATATCGGTCACATTCAAGGTGCCGTCTTCAACGGTGATGGTGCCGATGTCGGCATCAAGCGTCGTGTCGAGCGTTTCCTCGCCGTTCTTTTCCTGCGCGCCGGCGATCGCCTGCGCCAGCTGGCCGTCATTCGTCCAGTCGATGGTGCCATCGCGCTCGCGCGTCAAAAGCAGGTTCGGGCGCAGGATATGGAATTCGTGGAAGCTCGCCTTGCCCCTGAAGGCATCGATCAGGCTGAACTCGGCCGAGACGCTTTCGATCGTGCCGAGCAGCTTGTTGTTAGCGTCCTTCTGGCGCACCGCAATCTTGTTCACGGTGATGCGCGGCGTCGGCCAGAACTCGATGACAGGCCGGCCGGAAATCTCGGCATTGTAGCCCGTCCATCGCGACAGCCTATCCTCGATGCCAGAGCGCACGAGCCCTGTCGAGATCACATACGGGCCGGCGACCCGAAGCGAAACGAAGACGGCGAGAAAGACCAGCAGCGAGACCGTGCCGACGCGGGCGACGCCCGGCAGCCAGCGGGAGACGGGCCTGATTTTTATCCGCCGCGGCGGTGGTCGGGACGTACCCATGCGTTTCGCCAGTCTTTCGACGTCTGCCCGTTAATGTACTGAAATTCCGGATATATCAAATGCCGGGCGGTTGCAAATAGATAGCCGGGCGACCCGATCGGCCGCCATCTTTATCCGTCTTCATGGCGTGTTATATAGGTCTCTAACAAGAGGAGTTCTGCATGCGTGACGATAAGCCACTCTGGATCCCTTCGCGAGCCTCGGTCGAAGCGAGCCCGATCTTCGCATTCATGCAGAAGTGCAACCGGGACTTCGGCCTTTCACTATCCAGTTATGGCGAGTTGCATGGATGGTCGGTCGCCGAACGCGCCAAATTCTGGACGTCGGTCTGGGAGTTCTGTGGCGTCAAGGGCGAGCGCGGCGAACGGGTGCTTGTCGATGACGAGATCATGCTCGACGCCCGCTTCTTTCCCGACGCGACGCTGAACTTCGCCGAAAACCTGCTCTCGGGCGAAGGGGGCGGTGACGCGATCATCTTTCGCGGAGAAGACAAGGCAGAGGATCGCTGGAGCTGGGACCGGCTGCATGAGCAGGTCTCGAAACTGCAACAGGCCATGCGCGCCGAGGGCATCGTATCAGGAGACCGCGTCGCCGCAATGATGCCGAACGTGCCCGAAACGGTCGCCTTCATGCTTGCGGCCGCCTCGATCGGCGCGATCTGGTCGTCCTGCTCCCCCGATTTCGGCGAACAGGGC